>JAEUIE010000020.1 GCA_016795155.1 Planctomycetia bacterium
CTTGGGAACCGGTAACAATGGTTCAATCAATGCCCAGAGTTGATCATCCAAAATCGGTTTGGCCATAGCAGTGCTCCTTGCTCGCCAAACTTATAGCCTGACTGGACGAGAAGCACTAGCTCATTTTGTTAGATGCTCTAAGTAGTTAGTTTTGCGAGCTTACTTAGGCCGTGGCAGGGGTCAGCGGAGGCGAGTGATAAATGCTCGCGCGAAAAACGTGTGCCGCTGCCCCTGCAAACAGATCGCGGAACAGCAGGGGGCAACGGCACAACGTTACAGCGAGAACACCAGAGATTGCAATCCGTTGACCCCTGCCACAATTTTCTTCGGGCTCATCAAATGAGAAGCCCCTGGCATTCTGGGGGAAAGAATGGCCAGGGGCAGCGGGGGGAGAATGCTTCTTTTTATTGAGGGGGAAGCCTCACTCCCGTACGGGGGGACGTCGCGGGAGTGAGGCGGAGGGGGCTCGTTAATTCAGCGAGGGCCAGGTGGCTCGCTGACGGATTTCGCGTTGGTGTTCTCGTCGGCAATCTTCAATATCGCTCAGCATTCGCTCGGTCAGATAGATCACGAAGGGGGCTCCCTCCGAAAGATCGATATCCTGATATTTCTCCAGGATCATATCCAACTTGGTGCGAAGGCGATTAGTTTCCAGTTGGCGCGGGGTAACTTGCATGGTGCGCTCCTCCCTAAGGGTTAAACGTTTGGTTGAGAACGAAGAAATGTAATGCATGTACCGTGCCAGAAGTATCGAATTTACTGGAAACAATTCGCAACTAATTGCAATTAAACGCTTTACGGCAATATCGGCATTTCGATTATGATTCGCATCCCTCTTGTAAATCTTGGAAAAACTTTCAAATGAAGGTATCTTGAGAGAAAGTTTACAAAAACTGATGTTTTTTGTTACAAAAGTATGACTTGCGAAGGAGCACCCGTGAAAGGCTTTCATTGGCGTCGGCAATCCGTGCGACCCAGAAATACGATGTTTACCCGCATGCGCAAGGTGGCAATTCTCCCCACCCTGTGCACACTCGCTAATGGCATGTGTGGCGTGACAGCCATCATGTTCATCACGCACATCGGCCCATCGGTGAATGTGGAACCTGCCTTGGCCCGCTATGTCGCAGGCTGGTTGATTTTTCTTGCCATGCTCTTTGATGTGCTCGATGGCTACCTGGCCCGGCGTGCCAACCAGGCCAGCCAGTTTGGCGCAGAACTCGACAGCCTTTGCGATGCCATCAGCTTTGGTGCTGCACCTGCCATTTTTCTGGTTCAACTGGCAGCGGCCGTCGAATGGAAAAACGTCCGCGATCTGATCTACGTCATCGGCTTGCTATACATGTGCTGTGCCATTCTTCGCCTGGCACGATTTAACGTAACCACCACGCTCGATGACAAGAGCCATCGATACTTCCAGGGTTTGCCTTCGCCAGCTGCAGCAGGGTGTATCGCTTCGCTCGTCGTGCTTCGTTACAACTTTACCGATCTGCAATGGGTATCAATTCCTACTGCTGATCTCATCATGTCCATCGCATCGCCACTGGCCGGCCTGGCGGTTGCGCTCCTCATGGTCTCCCGCATCCAGTATGTCCACATGGCTAACCGAGTGCTGCTTCGCCGGAAGAATTTCAGCAAGGTGGTGCAAGCGGTGATGGTGATGCTGATGGTCATCATGTTCCGCGAACTCGCCCTGGGACTCATCTTCTGGGGCTACGCTCTCTATGGCCCAGTACGTTACTTCTGGTCCCGTTGGCAACGAACTAATACGCCAGAAGTGATCACTGCACCCGTGGATACTACTCCTTCTACGAATTAAAGCCAACTCTGGCGTTCTTGGCGCTCCTTGGCCTCTTGGCGGTTTAAATTCTAATTTACCGCGTAATCGTACATAGAATCAAGAAATGCCCGATGATGATTTGCTCCTGACTGACGATGCCGAGTTGGAAGAACTGGAAGCCCCAGAAGAACCCAAGCTTGTCTTCGCGCCGCGCCCCGTCCATGAAGTCCTCGTACCCGGAGTCAGGCAGCAGGTCTATGGCCGGCTCGATCATTACCTCGTCGATACCTTTCCAGGCCACAGCCGATCTGCGTTTCAGGAAGCAATCGACCAGAAACTGGCCCTGGTTAATGGCAAGCCGGTCAAAGCCAGCTACAAGGTCCGGGCCGGCGATGCCATCCAGGTAACCCTGCCCACCACTCCACACCTGTTGCCTCAACCGGAGAACATTCCGCTCGATATCATCCTAGAAGATGAATACCTGGCAGTCATCAACAAGCCTGCCAACATGGTGGTGCACCCAGCCAAGGGAAACTGGTCAGGCACTCTGGTGAACGCACTCCGATACCATTTCCAGCACCTCTCCGGCATCAACGGCGATTATCGTCCAGGCATCGTCCATCGACTCGATCGCGATACCACCGGCGCCATTCTGATTGCCAAGGAAGAAAAGACGCACCGGATGCTCGGCATGCAGTTTGAAGAACGCAAAGTCTACAAGGAATATCATGCCCTGTGCCAGGGTGTGCTCGCTCGCGATAGCGACTATGTCGAGAAAGCCATAGGCCACGATCCACGCGACCGAACCAAGATGGCCGTGTTCAACTATGTTGATGAAGCGAAAGACATCAAGCCTGCCTGCACGTTCTATGAAGTGATTGAACGGTACGATGGCTACTGCTATGTGAAGGCCTATCCCAAAACCGGCCGAACGCATCAGATTCGCGTGCACCTTGCCCACTTAGGTTGCCCCATCCTTGCAGACAAGGCATACAGCGGACAAAGCCAGTTCAAACTTTCGCAGCTGAATCACAAGCTATCGCCCGAGGATGATTCCATTCTGCTCCATCGACAGGCACTGCATGCCCATCTGCTGCGATTTCAGCATCCCATCAAAGGTCATTGGGTAGAAGCAGTCGCCCCGTTGCCCGAAGAAATGATGCACACCAGACAACTACTGAAAGAACATCGTCCCTTAGGAAAAATCCGAAGATAATCAACTTCTCCCCTCTCGCCTGGCGAGAAAGGGATTGGCGGTGAGGGACTTTTTCTACCCTCTCTCCTGGAGGGAGAGGGGTGGGGGTGAGGTGGAACAGGTGAAGGTGTTAAAACCATGCTGAAACCAATCAAGCCAGAACGACTCCTGATTCGCATCCGCTCGCTCTCCACGCCGGAACTGCTGGACCGTGTAACGATTCTGCGCGATCATATGGACGCAGATGCTCTGGAAATGCTTCATGCTGAACTCGCCGGTCGAGGCATCGGCCCGGATGAAATTGGCGAACACCTGCGTGTCATGAAAATCAAGATGATCAATCATCGCGATGGCATGCCCGCACAATGCGCACGCTGTCATCGCGTCGCAGTCATTTCAAGAACCGACTGGCACCGCATCTGGGGCTACATTCCCCTCTTTCGCCGAGTGTTTTATTATTGTGATGATCATCGGTAGAATAGTCAGCAGCAGGACATTCCGAAAAAGTATGCTGCACGTGCGGCCGTGATGTCCTATTTAGCCCCCCACTCTTTAAGTGGGGGGCGGGACCGCGCGATGACTCTATATTGTCAACTCTCAACTCATGTGTCTCCGTATCAGAATGCTCAATCCCGCGCGAACCCGCCCCCGGCTTAAAGAGCCGGGGGCTAAATGAACATTGGTAAATCTGGCTGCCATGGTTCGTCTGTATCCACGCTAACCATGCATATCAACCTTGAGGCCCATCCTGTGCTTGGGTGATGGAAAAGTCAATTTTTCTGAGATGGCGTTATTTCACAGCAGCATAGTCAAACGGACTTACCGGCAGACTATGGACACGTGCGACTTGTTAGCTGGATTCGACCGGGACCCGTTCGCCGCTCCAACGTCGAAACTCCAAGGACTCCTCTGCTGCCTTATATTTGTACTCGTATCTTGGATCTTCCGTGGGCCATACTTCCCGAACTTCACCGTTTACGCGAGAAACCACAATGACCTGCACGCCTCGGATGATGCATTCCACAAACTGCCGGATCGCATCGCTCTCTGGCAGGCCTGAGAGCGACCTAAGTATATCACCGTGAGTGTGCCACCTGTATCCATCAAAGCTCACTGCGACATCGCCATCGCTTTCTCGCGTGACAATCAACCGCAAGAAACCGTCCGGGCTGCGATGCTCCTCAATGATGTTCATAGCCAGCCAACCAGAATTATCCAGAACCATTTCTGCCAATTATTAAGGCATCACTTCCCCGGCGCAAGGTTCTTGTAGAAATCCGTCACCACGCTCTTTTGCGCCTGCGAAATCTTCTGTTGCTTGAGCGCTTCGCTCGCCTGCTGCTTGGCCTGATCGAGTTCTGCAGGCGATAGTACCATCCGTTCCTTGACCTGGTCTTTGCCTGGCTTGCCCTGCTTCGGGCCATCGCCCACCACGGTCAGCTTGCCTTTGTTGGTCGATTGCGTCTTGGCATTGGTGTCTTCGGATTTTGTATCATCGATGGTTTCATTGCGTTGTCCACCTTCCGATTCATCATCCCGCTTGTCCCCTCCCTGCCCTTGGCCGTCGCCATCGCCGCCTTGTCCTTTCTCTTCGCCATCCCCCTTCTGATCCCATTGATCTTTCTTGCCGCCACTCTTCCCACCTTTACCTTTCATACCGGCAATCGCATTCTTCAGATCTTCCATATCACCTTCCGTCAGTTTCAGTTCACCCATTTCCGATTCATTCATCTCCATTTCCTGCAATTCCTGCATCATCTTTTCAATTGCTTCCCGTGCACCTTCCGGGTCACCCTTCTGCAACTCCTCAGCAGCTTCTTTCATTTTCTGGGCAAGATCAGCCAGGTCTTTCAGCTTCTCCATTTCCTGCTCGATTTTGGCCTTCTCTCGTGCTTTGGTTTCGGGATCGAGATTCGATTTCTCCAGCGCTTCCAGCTTTTCCTTTTGCTGGGCAATCTCGTCGAGTTTCTCCTTCAGATTGTTCATCTGCTTGGCGAGTTCTTTCATCTCCTCTTTCGACATCTGCCCGTTCTTGAGTTTCTCCGCCAGCTTGGCCGCTTCCTTGCGAGCTTTATCGAAATCCGCCTTGGCCAATGCCTTGTTGAAATCTTCCGCAGGGCCTTTATCGTTGGCCAGCTTTTCACTTAGCTCCAGCTTGAGTTGCTTCTTGATGTCATCAATCTTTTCCTTGATGCCTTCCTGCTGTCGAATTTTCTCCGTCAGCCTGGTGACATCCTCCAGTGACATCTTGGCTTCTGCACTGCCTTGCTGAGTCTTTTCCAGTTTCTGAAGCAGTTGATCGATCTCCTTCTGCAGTTCATTCAAATCAGCAGAGCCAATCTCTTTCAGCCGTTTTTTGCGTTCCTCGTTAGCCTGCTTGAACGCTGTCACATCGATGGGTTTTTGCTCTATCGTTTTGGCGTTCAGCAATTTATCCTTGGCTGATTCTGCATCAGCACGGGAAAAGAGACCGGTTACAGGGAATAGTACCGCAAGCACCAAGGCAATCAGTGCACCGAGTGGTGCATACCACGATCGCTTGTTGCTGCGTAATGGGAATCGCTCAGCCACCGTCACATCGTTGACATGTGCCTGCAACTGCGTTGCCAGCAACTGGGCTGCTTCCAACTGATGTTGTTCCGGCTTCAGCGTACTCACCGTAACAATGCGTTCCTGCAACCCACAGGCCTGGTCGAGTGCCAGTGCTGCTGCAGTATGGCCAGGTCGTTTACACCAAGCCAACAGGCAGGTGACCGCCAGCCCCACTAGAATACTTCCCGCAATAATCCACATGCCCCATGCTTCGATCTGGATACCAACTAAAGGCAAACTGATGGCAAGGATCAACCCCAGCAGCAGACTCAACGAAAGAGTTAAAGGCAACCAGGACACAGCCAGTTGCAAGCCCTGTCGACGTTGTGTCTGTCTGATCTTGTTTTCAACCAGTTGCAGTAGTGGTGCGAGTGCGGGAATCATGGCAGGCACCTGCTGAAATAGAGGTATGTGTGTATCATACTGCTAATCCAGCGTTCACGCGAGAGATAAGTAGAACTGTGCATCCGCGATTACGCTGGTATCTTAACTCTTGATACGGTAATCTGTTGCGTCCCGCCTTTTCAGACTGAGATTTCGCATGTCAACATCTTTGCCTTCAGTCACCAGGCCATGGTGGTCGGAAATGACCCGCTACCACTGGTTCGTCTTCGTTGTTGCAGCGGTAGGCTGGCTGGCTGACTGCATGGATCAGCAACTCTTTGTACTGACCCGCAACAACGCTTTAGCTGAACTGATGGGAAAGCAACCCAGCGACCCCGAAGTGAACCAGGCGGGTGGTTACGCCACTGCTATCTTCCTCATGGGTTGGGCGGTCGGCGGTCTGGTATTTGGCGTGATGGGAGATCGCATTGGCAGAGTAAAAACGATGTTGATTACCATCGTTCTTTACTCGGTCTTTACCGGCATCTCCATCTTTGCCACCGGCTTCTGGGATTACGCGTTCTATCGTTTTCTGACTGGCTTAGGGGTAGGCGGTGAGTTTGCAGTAGGTGTTGCCCTGGTGGCGGAAGTCATGCCGGATCGGGCCAGACCCTACACCTTGGGCTTGTTGCAAGCCTGCTCAGCCATCGGCAACTGTACCGCAGCCCTGGTCTACATCATCCTCGGCATGCTGGAGATGCAAGGCAGCCTGGAAGGATTAACTCTCTTCGGCTTACCGATGACAGCCTGGCGCATTGCTTTCCTCTTCGGAACCATTCCCGCATTGATTGCTCTCGTGGTACGGCGACGATTGAAAGAACCAGAACGCTGGGCCGAAACCAAAGGTCAGAAGCGTGGCTCGTATCAGGAAATGTTTGGCGACCCTCGTTGGCGTTACCATGCCTTCATTGGATTGATCATTGGTTTTGCTGCAGTCGTTGGATTATGGGGCATCGGATTCTTCGGTGTGCAACTAGCCATGAGTGTGATCCGGGAAGACTTTGTTGCCCAAGGTTTGGTCGGCGCTGAACTCGGCGGCAAAGTGAAAATCTGGGGTGGCATCTATGCGTTTTTCCTGAACCTTGGTGCTGCTTTTGGCATGATCTTCTTCGGCTACCTGGCTCAGCGACTCAACAGGCGCACTGCATTCTTTCTTTCTTTTATGGCTGCTATGCTCTCAACCGCGGCAACCTTCTGGACCTTTGACAGGATCAGCATGGTCTTCTGGCTGACACCACTCATGGGCTTTTGCCTGCTGTCGCTCTTCGCAGTGCTCGCCATCTACTTCCCTGAACTTTTCCCGACACGCATCCGTTCTACCGGCACCAGTTTCTGTTACAACGTGGGGCGGTTTGTCGCAGCAGTAGGCCCCTTTATGTTTGGCTTCCTGGTGAGCGATGTCTTTTCCAAAACCCAAGGCTACACGCCCATCGAAGGTCTACGCTACGCCGGCGTAGTCATGTGCAGCGTATTCCTGATCGGCATCGCGGTGCTGCCATTCGCACCGGAAACCAAGGGAAAACAATTGCCTGAGTAAGTCCTCCGCAGGATACGTTCGTAAGTTACAATCGTGACCTATCTCAGAGTTTGTACTTCTTCGGTGATGCTACCCGTTCTTCTTCGTTTTCCGGGATTGGTGCTGTCAGCCGATCGGGCATGGGGATGCGAGGCGACTGGGCGAGCACCATCAAGGCACCGACGCCAATCACCAACAGTGGAATTTCGATATTGAGTGTCAGCCAACCAGTCTGGCGAAAGACGGAGAGCACACTCGCGAGCAGAAAGAACGGGCCGATCACCACACTAAACTTGTCGATGCCTGCCATGACCAGTGTCAGAATGCCTGCTGCAGCCAGGCCGATGGTCCAGAGCCAATTGACATCAGGCACATAACTCAAGGCAGACAACAACCAGCCGATGCCAACAGCCATCACGAGAAGCGGAATGACGAGGGAAGACTTTTGTTTTGCATTCATCCTGAAACTCCACATTACGGCCAATGCAGTTCGGTATCGTATCCGGCGGTGGGATTGCAGACAAGCGGAGAATGTGACGGGCAAATAACATTTGCGGCAAGCGACTGTGGCAGACTATAGTAGTCAGCGTGCAGAATGATGAGCGGATTAATCATGCCAGAACTGTATCGTGTGATTCGAGGAATCGGCATATTTTTGTTAATCCTGACGCCGGGACTGATTCCTGCGGGCATCATGGGTTTGAGTGCGGGAATTGGCGGGAAAGGCCCACGGGCAACGCTGAACTTCATACCGATTACTTTTTACGTTACGACGATGTTCTATCCAGTGCTTTTTGGCATCTGTTGGTTCTTCGCTTCACTGTGTGAGGAATCCAAAAACTATGGGCTGGCGATCACTTTGCTGTTGATTCCGCTTGTCATTCCACTGATTCTGTTTCTTCTCATGACTAGATTGCCACCGCGCTTGTTTGAGAAACCCGACATGGATGTGACTGCTGATCCCCAGTACAACTTTCAGCCACTTGTCGGCACTGTGTGGAAAACGAAGATCAAGATGGCACTGGCCAATATTGCGGAAGAACAGTGGAAGAATGAACTCACATTGCTTGAGCCGCAGGCATTTGACCGGGCACATCGGAAATATACGCCCCCGCCGTACATGAAAAAAATTGATGCCGAACTTCCGATTGGAACACGGCTCCGCATCGAACGGCTCATGTTGACTGATACGGGGAATGTCAACTATCTGCGTATTGCCGCTTCGCTCGATGATGGCAAGAAAATATATCTCAGTAAGTGCATGAATGAAAAGAACAAGTTTGACAGGCGAGTTAAGTCAGAATCGAATGAATGGAAATTGAATCCTGTCATGTTTGAGAAGGGGGAATGAGCCGTTTGGCGTTTTATTGCCGCGCGCACCCGCCCCCGGCTTGAAGAGCCGGGGGCTAAATGGCATACCGATGACACGTGAAACGCTTTGATTACGCGTCAGAATTTGTCGGCACAGCAGAACTGGAAGATTCAGAAACAGCGATTGAGTTTGTTGTGGTGGCATCTTTCTTATTCTGATGATCAAAATAGCGACTGATAAAGAAGATAATGCCAACCCATATCCCGAATCCGACAATCACGCCCCCGACTAACGTCACAACGAAGTTGAATAGTCCGCGACATAGAAATGCTACGGCCAGCGGGCCAAACATGACCAACAGAATGAACAATCCTTCAGGCCAGTTTTTTATATAGTGCATAGTTGCCGAGAATGAGGTTGTCCAGCACCAACATGCCATTTCCACCATTTTTGCCATTGATCTGGAGAAGTGCAATGTGATTCAGTGAGGATCAGATGCCCGATGCATCATATTTAGCCCCCCACTCTTTAAGTGGGGGGGCGGGTGCGCGCGACGGCAAGGTACTTTCACGAGGTTATCCCCTCAAACACAACACTCACCGCCGCGCGAACCCGCCCCCGGCTTGAAGAGCCGGGGGCTAAATGGATTTTTGGGTGTTAGCCAGTTGTTTCAGTGCATCCACCGTGTCGGCCTGGTTGGGCTTTTTGTCCTGTCTCCAGCGGGCCATGCGGGGGAAGCGGACTGCTACTCCAGATTTGTGTCGGGAGGATGCCTGCACGCCTTCAAAGGCGAGTTCAAAGACCAGTTCCGGCTTCACGACACGCACCGGGCCGAAACGTTCCAGGGTGTTCTCTCTGATAAAGTGATCCACCTGCTTGATCTCTTCGTTGCTCAAGCCCGAATACGCCTTGGCAACGGGCACCAGTTCGCCCTGATGCCAGACAGCAAAGGTGTAATCGGTAAACAGGCTGGCCCGCTTGCCGGAGCCGCCTTGGGCGTAGACCAGCACTGCATCAATGTGGAGTGGCTCCACTTTCCATTTCCACCAGTCGCCCCGCGGCCTGCCAACACCGTACGCGGAAGTTTTGCGTTTAAGCATCAGCCCTTCGGTATGAAACTCACGGGAACGCTGTTGCCAGGTAGTTGCTTCCTCCCAGCTTTGCACATCGAGCTTCGGCGACAGCCTCAATTTGTCGCGATCCTGCTGTTGATGCCATTGTTCCAACAGAGCTCTGCGCTCCGATAAAGGTTGCTGGCGGATATCGTGCCCCTGCCATTCGAGCAGATCGTACGTCAAAAAGACGATGGGAATCTCATTCATGAGCCGGGTAGAGACTTTTTTTCTGCCGAGTCTGCGCTGCAGTTGTGCGAAAGGGAGCGGCTTGTCATCCATCCAGGCGAGCAGTTCACCATCGAGGACGGTGCCTTCAGGAACTGCCATGTCTGCAGCTCGCACGACTTCAGGGTAGCCTTCGGTGATGAGTTCTTCGCCTCGCGACCAGATCAGCAGTTCATCCTGCCTGCGGATGAGTTGAGCGCGGATGCCATCCCATTTCCACTCGATTTGCCAATCGTGCACGTCGCCCAATTCGGGCAACGAATCAGTCAGGGGTGATGCGAGAAAGAAGGGGTAAGGCTTGCCCGACTTCACCTCTTCCGAATGTGCATCAGAAACAGGCTGCATCAATTTCTGGAACGCGGCAACCGTGGGTTCCCACTCGCCCATCATGCGGTAGGTCATCTCAGCGGGTGCAATGCCAGCGACCTGAGCGAGTGCCTTGATGACGAGAGTGCGGGCGACGCCGACCCGCATGCTGCCACCCATCATTTTGTGGAAGAGGAACCGTTGCCGGGCATCGAGTTCCTTCCACGATTGCTCCACCACCTGGCGACGCCGTTCATCGTGCCATTTTTTCATGGGGAGCAAACGCTCTTCGATGAACTGCGACAGCCGGGGCGGAGTTACCACCTGCGGTTCGGGTAAGAGGAGTGCGATGGTTTCACTTTGATCACCCACGGCTTGGTGGCATTCATCGAGCAGCCAGAGGGGCAATTGTGCCGCTTCGCAAGCCCATTGGCGAAGTGTCGGGCTGTTGACTACACGAGGCAAGCGGCGGCCGGTGAAGAAATAGAGCGCCCAGAGTGCGTCTTCGGGAGGAGTTTCGCGGAAATACTTCACCAGGGCAGCGACCTTGGCGTTGGTGCTGGTGGTGGAATCGAGGTCATCATAGAGTTGGGTGAATCGCAGCATGTGTTACTCTTCCGCGGCATCCCCTTGGAAACGTGTCTCCAGGGCGAATGCATCGACTCCTTTTTCGTGAAAGTATTTGACCAGTGTGTTGACGTAGCCATGCGTGATGCCGATGCGCTGGGCGCCGGTGGCCTGCACGGTTTCCATGATGCCTGTCCAATCGACATGGTCGGATAGAACAAAACCAGCATCGACATTCGCACGCCGTTTCGGGCCACGGATGGTCATCCAGCCGGAAGCGCTGGCGGTGGCAACATCGCCCCACTTGCCAACCCACGGTGTGCCGTTAGCGGAAGGCGGAGCCAGGATCATGCCACCCTTCTTGAACCGCGAGACCTGCTCCTTGTTGCTGGTATCGACCTTTTCCCATGCGGGGAATTTCACGCCCGCTGCTTCATACGCCGGAATGAGCGACGCGATAGCGCCATGCAAGCCGATAGGTCCCAGGGGTTGCAGCTCAGCCAAAATGCGTTGCGATTTACCGAGCGAGTACCCAAAGATGATGCTGCACCGATTCTCCTCCCGGTTGCTTTGCCACCAGCGATGGATGTCTTCAAAGATGAGGTGGCTTGGCTTCCAGCGATAAATGGGCAAACCGAACGTCGATTCCGTGATGAACACATGACAAAGCACCGGCTCCATAGGCTGACAGGTTTTATCGTGCTGAGCTTTGTAGTCGCCACTGACAACCCAGACTTCATCACGATGCTCCACCCGCACCATGCAGGAGCCGAGCACATGGCCAGCCGGGTGCAGGCTGACTTTCACGCCGTTGATTTCGATGCCGGTGCGATATGGAATACCGGTGACCTTGATGTCATCACCCAGGCGATGCTTCAATAGGCCAACACCATCGATGGGGACCAGGTAGGAATGAGCGCCGCGCCGGGCATGATCGCTGTGGGCATGGGTGACGACGGCACGATCGACACTTCGCCACGGGTCGATGTAAAAATCGCCCGCCTGGCAAAAGAGGCCATTGGCTGTGTGTTCGATAAGAGGCATGACAGCGAAATCATCCTGCCAAGGTAACTATGCGGCGAATTGCCACGGTTAGCGTGAGTACACGCAAACCGTGGCACCCGCCCCGAATGATTTTATGCGTGAGCAGTTCGTTACTTGAGTTTCAACTCACGTGCCAACGCACCGATTTCTGCCAGCTTCTCATCGAAGGGTTTATCCCCTTCCAGGCAGCGAACCAGGGCACTACCCACAATGATACCGTCTGCGTGCCCAGCTAATAAGTGTACATGTTCCGATTGGCTGATGCCGAACCCGACGCACAAAGGCAACTTCGTCATCTGGCGAAGTTCTGCCAACTGGTTTATGAGTTCTGCAGGCAAAGCAGTGCGAGTTCCGGTAATGCCTGTCACGCTAACCACATAGACAAACCCGGTGGACGATTGGCAGATAGCCTGGGCACGGTCGCGAGGCGTGGCGGGCGTTACCAGTTGCACCAGGGCCAACTGCCTGGCTGTTGCTTCGCTGGAGAGTTTGCTGGCTTCCTCGAAAGGCAGATCAGGAATGATCAAGCCGGTGAGGCCTGCTTGCCGGGCTGCATCGAAAAATGCTGAAACACCTTTGCGGAACACCAGGCTGAAACTGACCATGCCGAGCATCGGTGTTTTAGGATGCTTCGATGTCCACTTACTAATATGAGCAAAGATGTCATCAAGTTTGATGTGCGTAGCCAAAGCGCGGGTGTAACTCGCCTGGATCACCGGACCATCAGCGAGCGGATCGCTGTAGGGAAAACCGATTTCGATGACATCGGCACCGGCATTGATGAGGACATCAATCACGCGGCCGGTGCCTTCGAGCGAAGGATCACCGGCTGTGACAAAGGGAATAAGCGCTGGCTTGCCTTGTGCCTGACGCTGCTGCAAGGCATCAGACAACTGCGACATTATTGAGACACACTCAGGGCGTAGTCTGGGGTGTAGGGGGTGACGGTGTAGCCGTCGAGCATTTCAGCCAGTTGAGGCCGATCGGGTGATGGGTCGCCCAGCATCACCACCACGTGAGCTTTGGCGCCAGCCAAGGCTTCCGGCGCGGTAATTTCAATCCGTCCATCGGGCGAAATGGTGACTTCACGTTCCATGACGATCGACATGGCCAACTCCCAGCGACCAGATTCAGAACCTGAACTTAGTGGGGATTCTAACAGTGATAGAACGAATGTCACGACAATTATGGAAGAATGATGAAGATCATGTGGAGAATGAAAAGTGAGGCGGGGTGATTAGCTTCGAAGAGGCGTCGGATATTAGCCAGGGGTGCAGCGAATGAAGTGAGCAAGCCCCTGGTAATATGCAACATAGATTATCCTGGCACTCTGAAGGAGTGTTTTTATTCAACTAATGCTGTTTACCAACCTTCTCTGCAGTGAGAACTGAGATGCGATAGAAGTCTCCGCTATCATGGCCCATAACAACTGCACGGATTGCTGCGTTGCCCAACAAATTCACCCGCATCGGGCCATGGCACCAATGGGATACCACAAGTGCTATGTAGCCGTGACACAAGAAAGCCTCGCCAAGATAACTGACTTGATTCTTGCTAATTGTCTCCACAGGCCGGTACAACTCCGTCAACACTTGTGATGACGAGTATCGACCTTTTGGCATCCACGTAAGCTGGCATACCCATTCGTTTGAAGTTGAATTTGGATTAAACCCTGTTGAACCACCAACATACATTTGGCAACTTACTTCACCATCATCAAGTTCAGGGTTGAATAGTCCGAACCACAGACCGTTGACTTTGTCTTGCGGCGGCTCCTTTCTCAATAGACGCTCAAGCCACTTTGTCAGATTCGCTGAATCCTTTTCGAAATCAAGTTTTCGTAGCCGTTTCCATAGCGATTTCTGGTCAGGTGCGACTTTGTCACAGTAATCGAACCAAAGGTCCATGCCCGAAACAAGTGGTAGTGGATGAGCAGCGATATCGACAATCATCTTTGCAGATTGAGCGAACATTTTGGTGGTATCTACCATGTCTTTGATCCGTTTCATTTACAACGTGAGCTAACAGAATCGCGTCGAGAAGTTGTTCATCGTGAAACGATTCCTACACCATTCGCTGCATTTACTTGAGCCATATTCGCTGTGTAACACACAGCCGTCAAGTTGTAATCTCTTTATCACTTTGAAAATGGTTGCGGATGAGGGTTTCTCCAGCATCACAGTTAGCCCCGCACTCGTTAAGTGCGGGGCGGGTGCGCGCGGTATCATTGCACTGTCACGTTGGTTCATCACAGAGTAAGCACACTCACTTCCGCGCGAACCCGCCCCCGGCTTGAAGAGCCGAGGGCTAAATTGAATTTCCATAAAATGAACAACACCTTTTAAAGGAGTGAACATGAAACACCTGCGATATCTGATGGCCGCCAGTTTGTGCCTGGTTCTTGCACTGGGTTCCGTTGCACAGGCGGATACTAAAGTTGAATTGAAGAACGTCCACTTGTGCTGCTTTGCCTGCGTGGGAGCAGCTAAGCAGATTCTCAAGAAAGTGGAAGGAGTGAAAGCTGAGGTCGAACAGGAAGAGGGGAAGATCAGCATCACTGCTCCTGACCGCGAGACGGCTCAGAAAGCGCTTGATGCCCTGGCGGCTGGTGGATTTCATGGCGACACGGGTGACAAGGATCTGGCCATCAAAGACGACAGTGGAGCCAAGGCGGGAAAGGTTGAGAAGGTCAAAGTGGTGGGCATTCACAATTGCTGTGCGACCTGCACCAAGGATATCAAATCGGTGCTGAAGAAGGTTGAGGGCGTCAAGAAGGAGACGGTGACTCTTCGCAAGACGAGCTTTGAAGTGATGGGTGACATTGATGCTAGCAAGGTCATCAAGGCACTGAATGATGCTGGGTATCATGCCAGGATTGAGAAGTAATCACTGCGATATGCGAAACATCCACCGCGCGAACCCGCCCCCGGCTTGAAGAGCCGGGGGCTAAATATTATGGCTGTTTGCCGTAGATGAGTGACATGAGTTCCATGCGGGTGGAGTGGTTGGCTTTGAAGCCGCCGCGCATGGCGCTGGTGATGGTTTTGCTGCCTGGTTTGCGCACGCCGCGCATGCACATGCAGAAATGTTCCGCTTCGAGCACCACAGCAACACCTTTGGGATGTAGCTCTTTTTCAATGAGATCCGCCACGGTTTCGGTGATGCGTTCCTGCACCTGGGGTCGGCGGGAAACCACTTCGATCACGCGAGCCAGTTTTGACAAGCCGACAATCTTGCCATCAGGCAGGTATGCTACATGGGCCCTGCCGATGAAAGGCAGCAGGTGGTGTTCGCACATGCTTTCGAAGGTGATGTCCTTCACCAGCACCATTTCATCGTATTTCTGCGTGAAGGTTTTCTGCAGGTGATGGGCCGGGTCTTCCTTGATGCCTGAAAAAACTTCAGCATACATGCGGGCAACGCGAGATGGCGTTTCTTTCAACCCCTCACGGTCGGGGTTCTCACCGACAGCAAGGAGGATTTCCCGCACGGCCCGTTGAATACGATCATGGTCGATATCCGCCATGGAAGGCATGACTGCATTTCCTCGCCAGAAACTTCTCCCCTTCACAAGGGGGATAACTCATGTCACCATTCAATTTACGCACTATCTCTTCCAGTTGATTCAAAAAACCATGCAACTTGGAAGTTCTTGAGGGAAATCCATCCTAATCTCGTTATAACTATGAGCATTCGGCTGATGCACCATTTGGTTTTACTCCATGAAAGTCATTCTGCTTACCCTGCATGGTGCCCGTCTTGATGCATTTGGTGCATATGGCGGGACGTTGACTGCCACCCCTCATTTCGATGCGTTTGCTTCGCAGGGAATCGTTTTCGATCAGCATTTTGCCAGCCGACTGTTTACCAGCACCGATGCGGAATCGGAAGAGGATCAGCGTTTTGTCACGCTTGATGAATTGACTGCAGAGCTGACCAATAACGATGGCAGCTCGGCTTACTTTGCAGATCAGCGGGTGATGCAGTCGCTGAGCTACTCAGCAAGCTGGAAGCACGTGACGCTGGTAACCGAGCGCGACCTGGCTGCAATGGAACAGCCTACGCTCAGCGATGGCGTATTGCAGCATGGCATCGACTGGCTGCAGCAGTATGGCCATCATTACGACCGCTGGCTCTTGAACCTGGAACTGGGCGCTTTGCTTCCACCCTGGCGTGAAGAGGAAATTGCACCTGCGAAAGAAGCAACTGCGGGTGAGGAAAGTGTTGACCCGGTTTTGGACTATGAGCCAGGCAGCGGCGAGCCGGATGAACGTCGGTTTGCCTGGCGGGCTACCTACGCAGGCGTGGTGCGTTATCTCGATGATCTGCTCGGCCAGTTTGTCAAGCTGCTCGATGAACTGGAACTGACCGGACAATGCCTGTTCGTCATTCAAAGTTCGGAAGGCCAGCCTCTGGGTGAATATCGGCCGGGTGTGGAGGCCCATCAAGGCATTGAGGAGGCCCGGCATCATTTACCGCTGATGATCCGGTTTCCGAAAGGCGCCGGTGCAGGCCGACGGGTGCATCACTTTACGCACCCTGAAGATGTGCTGGCTACCATCTATCAATGCCTGCTGGGCCAAGCTCCTGCAGATTTGCCGGGCGATCATCTGGTACGGTACACACAAGGGTCCGCAGGGCGATATCGCGATTATGCCGTCACCGAGTTGTTTGATGATCGTGAACAATTGCTGGAAGCAGCACTGCGGACGCAATACTGGAACGCGGTGATTCCGCTGGATGACAGTGACCGTACTGTGCAGTTGTTCCGCAAGCCCGAAGATCGCTGGGATATGAACAACGTGACCAGCGAACATGCCGATGTTGTGGAACATCTGGAACTGACGCTGCGGCGATATCTGGCGTGGAAAAGCGCAGGCAGGCAAGGCGACGCCCCGGCATTGCGTGATGAGTTGGTGAAGGTCTTGGCTCGGTAACGAAATGCATATACTGACACCATGTGCGGACTTGCAGGCATTCTGGGACAATCCGACGAAACGGTGATGAAGCGCATGCTGACGGCGTGTCAGCACCGTGGGCCGGATGCCTCGGGTGTGTGGATCGCGCCGGATCAGACCATCACTTTCGGCCAGGCCCGGCTCGCCATTATCGACCTTTCGCCAGCAGGCAGACAACCGTTATCTAACGACGATGGCACTGCGTGGATCACCTACAACGGTGAAGTCTACAACCATGCCGAAATTCGCAAAGAACTTGAATCGCTCGGCCACCGTTTCCGGACTGCCACCGATACGGAAGTGATTCTGCATGCCTACCTGCAATGGGGCGAAGCAAGTTTATCCCGGCTACGGGGCATGTTTGCTTTTGCCATCGCTCACCAAAAGCAACCGGGCGGGGCGTGGGAAGTGTTCCTCGCTCGTGATCGGCTGGGCATCAAGCCACTGTACCTGGCTCAAGGCAGCAATGGTACATGGTACTTTGCTTCCGAGCTTACCACACTGCTGGCCACTGGTCACATTGCCAGAAGACTGAACTGGCAAGCTGCGTTTGATGTGCTGGCGACCGGCTCGGTAATTCAGCCTGGCACCATTCTGGAAGGTGTGACTGCCCTGCCCGCAGGCCACTGCTGCACCTGGAAACAGGGAACGCTGAGCACACCCAGGCGGTGGTGGTCGCTCGAAGAATCGGCTGCGAACAAACAGGCCGAGTTGGCTTCGCTATCATTTGAAGAACAGAGCAGCCGACTGCTGAGCATGTTGCAGGAAGTGACCCGGTATCATTTGATCGCTGATGTTCCGGTGGGAATCTTCTTGAGTGGCGGCGTTGATTCAACCGCGGCGGCGGCGCTCATGTCGAAGCTGGTCACCTATCCGGTGCACAGTTTTTCAGTCGGGCTCGACAGCGATCATCAGGACATGGATGAACTGAACGCTGCCCGCATTGCTGCCCAGTCGATTGGCACCGTGCATCACGAGCATGTGATCCGTGAAGCTGATGTGCCTGGCGTGTTTGTAGATTTCGTGCGGAAGGTGGATCAGCCTTCGGAAGATGGCGCCAACACGATGGTGGTTTCCCAACTTGCGAAAGAACATGGCCTCAAAGTTGTGCTCTCCGGCGTGGGTATGGATGAACTGCTCGGCGGGTATCCCAATCATTTCCTGGTGCAGAAATTGGCGTGGTTCCCGGGATTAGCGTGGAAGCCTGCCCAGTGGGGCATCCGCTCACTGCATGAACTGCGGCCTAACCGGTACAGTATGGCCATGCTGGCTGCTATCACTCCGCGAGGCGAACGCAACCGTCTGCTGCGTGAACATCTTTCGCTGGGTGAAGTGCGACAAGCCCTGCCCTGTTCCGGGTCATGTGCAACATCAAGGCCATCGCTCTGGCCTACCAGCAGCGATGCTCTGAACGATTACCTCCGGCAGGAAGTGCAAGGCTACCTGGCGAACACGCTGCTCCGCGATGCCGATGTGATGACCATGGCCAGTTCGCTGGAACTTCGTCCACTGTTTCTCGATCATCACCTGGTTGAGTTCTGTGCAGCGCTTCCCAGTACCTCGAAATGTCGCGAGGGCAAAGGCAAAGCAATCTTCCGCCATGCGATGCAGGGAATACTGCCTGAATCAACGCTGACCCGTCGCAAGCAGGGCTTTGGTTTGCCGAAAGACCGTTGGATGAATGGGCCACTACAAAAGCAATATGAAGCTCTAATTCAAAGTGCTACTGCCAAGCAACTTCTGACACCTGCCTGGCGGGAAAAGGAGCTGGCCCGGCTGCACCAGCGTCAGTTGAAATGGACCAGTTGGACGGTTGCCACGATGCTGGCTTATGTTCAGCATCATCGGCTTGAGGTGGCCAGTTGATGCCGCCGCGTCGATTACTGTTCCTGCTTTACGAACTGTCGTTTGGCGGCGTGGAACGCCAGGCCCAACTGCTGGCCGAGGCTGCAAAGTCCCAGGGGCATCATGTCACTCTCTTAGTGCTGGGCGGCGATGGGCCGGCACATCCCCGTTTCACACCTATCTGCGAGCAGATCATTATTCTGCATGCTCCTGTCAATCGCGACATGGCACTGCATCAGGCCATTCGGCAAGCTGTTCAGCCTTTGCAGCATGATGCGGCGTTCCTGTTCAGCACTGCCAAGTTGCCTGTGATTTCCCATGCCCTGCGATCGCGGATACCGATGCAGATCATGCATGTAGGCAACCCGACACGCTGGAGCTGGATGGAGTACTTCAAGCAGTCGGTACGCTCGCTCTACTTCAGACCCTCCCGTCAATTGTTCCTGGTAGCCAATTCGCGGTACACGCTGCAGAGCCTGAATGATCATTTTTACTATCAGCCTTTTCCGCTCTCCTTTTCTCTGAACTGTGTCCGCATACCTGACACACCAGTGTCAATCCGGGAAACCTGTGAGCCGCTTCGCATCGGCATGGTGGCCCGGCTCGATCGCATCAAGGATCATGCAACGCTGCTGCGTGCGGTGGCCCTGGCACGAAAGCAGGGTGTCAACGTGGTGTGTGAACTGCTGGGCCGAGGCGAACTGGAAGAGGAACTGAAAAAACTCAGCGTGGAACTGGGATTGGAACAGGCTGTGCGTTTCATCGGCTGGTCTGCCGATGTCGATAGCACTATGCGACAGTGGGATATTTTTGTTTTCTCAACGACAGAGCAGGAAGGCTTTGGCAACGCAGCCGCCGAGGCGATGGCTGCCGGGCTACCCTGCATTCTCACTGACATTGGTCCTTGCCGGGAAGTGGGTGGCGATGCGGTACGTTATGTGCCCTTTGCGAATCCACAGGCATTGGCTGATGCAATTATAGCGTTGCAATCGCCTGTCATTCGGCGTGATTTGTCGACACGGGCGCGGGCCCGAGCTCAGAAATACTTCCGGGCGGATCGCAAGCTGGCTGACTTTCTTCGCATTGCCTTCGCGAGCCGGGGTGCAGCATGAACCACCCGCCCGGCATTCTGCATGCTCTGTATTCGTTGCGTGCCGAGGGGTGTCCGCGGCTCGCTTACGATTTGCTCGATCAGGAAATGAAGCAGACCGGCAGGCGGGGGTTTGTCACGCTGCTTGACCCGCAGGATGATCTCCGCCGGGATTATGATCAGCTGGGCATTCCGGTGCATCAACTGATATGGAAGCGGAAGAATTACATCTCAATTTATCAGCAGTTTCTCAAAGTGCTACATCAGTGGAAGCCTGCAGGCGTGGTGCTCTACCCGCTGGGCGCTCATATTTCCCTGTCGCTGGCCTGCCGGAAGCTGAAGATACCGCATGTGGTGCACCTGGCATGCTTGCCCCCCTGGCGGGATTTTTCCGCATTGCAAAAGTTGCGCGTGCAGATGTGGACCGGGCAAGTGACCACCGCTGCCTACGCTGCATGTTCTGAACGGGTCAGGCACGATTGCATCCGGGCGTATCGCTTGCCACCGGCATTGGTGCAAACGGTTTACAATGGCATCGCGCTGGATCGCTTTGATGCACTGCGAAGTCAGCGACAGCCGTGGACACCACATTCAGGCAAGCCTCTGATCATCGGTATGACCGGAAGCCTGGAACTCTCCAAGGATCATCCCACGCTGCTGCGGGCGGTTGCACTACTGAAACAGCAGGGGCATAACCTTCGTTTGCGATTGGTGGGCGGAGGCACCCAGGCTGTTGCACTCAAGCAGCTAGCTTCGGAGCTGCAAATCAGCGATATTGTTGACTGGACCGGTTCTGTTCGCAATGTGCTGGCGGAGTTAGCTCGTTTTGATGTTTATGCTTTTTCCGCCAAGCCTGAAGAAGGCCTGGGCATTGCTCTCATTGAAGCAATGGCGAGCGGCATGCCGGTGCTAGCTACGGATATTCCAGCCGTTCGCGAAATTTTCAAGCATCATCCGCATGGCGTCAAAGTACCCTTTGGCGATGCTAAAGCGATGTCTACAGGAATTCTGAATGCCGCCCAACAACCAGCCGCCCCGCGCGAAGCGTTGACACCTTTTGATGTTGCACAGACATTTCGGGAGTATGAAGACATTCTGGCATCACAGCGGCAAGATGGTTTCAGAAAGTTGTGGCAGGGGTAAGCGGCCACGATACATATGTGCTCGTGCTGACAAGAGAGTAGCTTACCCCTGATGCCGTCACTGAACCCCAGGGGGCAGCGGCACTCTAACTACGCGTGGACTCTTACGATTGCAATCCGCTGACCCCTGGCACGGATTTTCTAAAACTCAATCGCCTCGGGCCAACTCGCGTCAATGGTGACAATCTTTCCATCGCCCATGAGGCCGGTGTGAGCCACCTTGGCGATGGCTTTCGCTAGCACTTCTGCCACCTCATCTCTGGCCCAGATGGTGATTTCGACTTTGGGCAAAAAGGCCAGGTTGTATTCACTGCCTCGGTATTGCTCCAGATTATTTTTCTGCCTGCCGTACCCTTTCACTTCATCAACAATGCAGGCTTCCACTTCGTGCTGGGCCACGAGTTCCAGAACAGCAGTAGCCTGGAAGGGCTTGATGATAATCAAGAGTTGTTTCATGGAGTGATTATAGCCTGATCCAGCGATTGCTTAAGCTGCTTGCTGTTTCCGCCACGATAATATGTTCTGCTTTCAAAGTTGGTGCCTGCAGCAAATGCTCCAACGCCTTCTACGCTGAAAAGTGATATGTGGTAACTGTTCCCGTTCTTCAAGGTTATGTCTAAATCCCCCATTACAATCCACTTTGCAGGTGAACTATCACGCCTGGCAGGCAGGAGTGATTCCCAGATAGCAGGCCAGTGCTTGTCGGCAATCTCATGTTTTCCGGTTGAAGAAACATATTCGATCCGGGAGATGTCGTTCAACGCAGGAAGTGGCGAACGGAGAAGATACCAGAACGAGAGTACGATGATCGCAAAGGCAACGCCAGCTACCGCCAGTTGTGTCCTGGTGATTCTGACGAATGCACTCGGTCCGGTGATCATGTTAAACTTCCTTCATTCCACAATTTCTTGTTGGTGCATGTCCAGATTCAGTAACACTGTTCGTTTCCATGGTATAACACCACTATTCTAAGGAGTTATCCATGAACGCAGCACGAATCTTCGCTATCCTGGCATGTCAATTAGTGTTGGTTTCTGCAAGCATCGCTCAGGAAAAAAATACCGAGCATACCATGAAACTCGCCGCAGGACAGAAATCGCCTGCAGCTACCATTGAGGATATGGCATGGTTTGCTGGCCGCTGGGTGGGCGACGGCATGGGTGGAAGCAACGAAGAACACTGGGGCCCGCCAAACGGTGGCATCATGCTAGGCACCTTCCGCCACAATAATAAAGAAGGCAAGCCGGTTTTCTACGAGTTCATGAACCTTGCCGAGCGCGAAGGCACCATCTCGCTGCGGCTCAAACATTTCAACCCCGACATGACAGGCTGGGAAGAGAAAGCCAAATTCGTCGAGTTCAAACTGGTCGCCAAGAAAGACGGCGCAGTCTATTTCGAAGGACTGACCTTTGTACCCAAGGGAAAAGATGAAGCAGTTATCTACTTGGCTATGCGAAGCAGAGACAAGGTGCGTGAAGAAGTGTTTCAACTCAAGCGGTTGAAGGAGTAGGTTGGAGTCTTGACAGAATGTCATGCCGCATCAGTGGCAGGGGTAAGCGGCCGCGAGGAACAAGTGATCTCCGCTTCGCGAAAATAGCTTACCCCTGTTCACCGCGCGGCATATCTAAAACATAGACACTCAGCATTCTTCTTGGATTGTCAGTGACCTTATGCTACCTTGCTGTCTGCAACATTAAGGTTAGAAGTTGGTTTATCGTCTCGGAAGGTTGAACGGAATTAGTATGCGATTCTTCACGAAAGAATGGCTTACTGGTGAACTCAGTGACGAGGCCTTCGATGCCATACCGGACGCTTACAGCATTTATCTTGCATCCCTCAAACTGCCATCAGATGTATTTGCACTCTCTAAAGTTGACATTCACGATGGCCGGTTGCTTGACGTAAAATACAATTCAGAATCTGCACAATTGTTACTTCGGCTTCGATGTGGTGATCAACAAACTGGCTACTATGATCTTCACATCACATACTCAGATTTAGTATTGGACAGCGCATCCCTTTCAGTTCTAAATGTTGCAATGCGAGCCCCGAAAGATGAGTTTCTTTATGATGAGATAGACCGTACAGGTGACAACTTTGAACATCGTTGTATTCTTGCCTCGCACAACGAAGTGCGAATAAAGTTTTCGCATGTAGTGGTGAATTCATGCCCACTAGACAGCCGTGAATCGCCTTAAGGCCAACAGTGCCAGGGGTGCGGGAGAAATACGAATCAATACCGCCCTGCCTTTCTCATCCATTCAATTGCTGCTCAGGCAGCCACTCATCAGGATACGGCTCGTAGTCCCATGGTTCGCTGGTCGTGTATTTCTCTCGACCAAGATAGTTGTGATAGATAGTCATGGCCTCGAAATGGCTACCTGCTTTAAAGGTAGTCAGCAGACGGGCCCCCGGTTCCAAGAATGCTCTTTGGCCATCACCACGCGGTCCGGCCATAGCGCAGCTATGCAGGACCATGCCGTCGCTAACCTCCTCCCATATTTCGTGAATCAAAATGGCCACGTCAACATGCCCTTTGTTCCTGAGTTACAAATCTCATAGCCGCATGAACCCGCCCCCGACTTGAAGAGTCGAGGGCTAAATGGTGTTGAACCGCACGTCCGCTGGCAGGCTGGCCATAGGCGCGCTTTTACTTTCTTGATGGAATCCTGCCACATCTCTTCAGAGGCTTCGACAAACCCGCTCGCATCAGCTTCTTCCATGTCTTTCATCAGCTTGGCTACTGCCATTCTTTTTTTCTCTTCTTGCAAAACCTGAGCAATGTAGGCTTCTTCATTCTTGTAGCCAAGCGATGCTGCCTGCTTTGCAACCCACTTTTGTAATAGTTTATCCAAGTTTAGCGTCATGTGTCAGTCTCCCATCAAGCCAGGCTTCACCGATCAATCTCACCCATCATAATATCCAGGCTGCCTAAAATCGAGGGGACGTCGGCGATGAGGCAGCCCTTGCATAGTTCGTGAATCACACTGAGGTTGGCCATGCACGATGATCTGGCTCGTACTCGCAGGGGCACACCATCACGGGCGGGGCGGCCGACGACGTAGAAACCCATTTGCCCGCGGGGGCATTCGGTTTCTACGTAACATTCACCTGCACTCAGATAGCGGGGTGGTTCGATGCGATGGCTGCCTGCTGCGGCGGGATAGCGATCGAGCGCCTGGCGGATGATCTTGATGCTCTCCATCACTTCGAGCATGCGGACGTAAAACCGATGCCAGTTGTCGCCGATGACTGCTTCTCGGGGTGCATCCTTGAAGGGTGGAATGATGGCCTGGAAATCGTACCGTTCGTAGCCAGAGTAAGGTTCGATCTTGCGTAAATCCCAGGCGGTATCGTGATTGCGACTATCCAGCGAAGCGCGAAGCACCGGGCCGGAGCAGCCGTAGGCCAGGGCCATTGCTTTGCTCAACACGCCCAGGTTTGCTGTCCGCTTGATGAAGATGTGGTTTCGCGTCAGCAGCGTGTGATATTCCTGAATGTGCGGCACGAACTCATCGAGAAACGCCCGGCACTGTTCGATCCAGTCAGTAGGCAGGTCATCATGCACTCCGCCAATAGTGATGTAGGAATAGGTGAGCCTGGCGCCGCAAAGCTGTTCAAAGAGCGTCAGAATTTTTTCCCGCTCGCGGAATGCATAGAGGAACGGTGTAAAGCTGCCAAGGTCAAGTCCGTAAGCGCCCATACCTAAGAGATGGCTGGCGATTCGATTGAGTTCGACAGCGATGATGCGAATGACCTGGGCTTTTTCGGGAATCTGCATGCTACAGAGTTTTTCGATGGCCAGGCTGTAGCCCAGGTTCATGTTCATCGCTGCAATGTAGTCCATTCGATCTGTGTAGGGGATGAACTGGACAGGCATGACGTATTCGCCGATTTTCTCGGCACAGCGATGCAGATAACCCAGATGTGGCGTCACTTCGGAGACGACTTCGCCATCAGTTCGAAGCACCAGGCGCAACACGCCATGCGTACTAGGGTGCTGTGGCCCCATGTTGACGAGCATCTCATCGGTGCGCACATCCATTTCAACCAGTGCAGGATCGGTCTCAGGCGGCAACAATACAGACATGCAGGCGGTCTCCTGCATGTATTATCGGAAGTTGGCAGGGCGTTGTCATGTTGAGTGGTTTATTAGAGTTCCCTCTCCCCCTCAGGGAGAGGGTTAGGGTGAGGGGTTCTTCCTCCTGGCGCAGCCCTGCAGTTTATGGTTTTACCTACATCACGATGGGCTTCGCCATTAGAAAAGCCCCTCACCCCCGGCCCCTCTCCCCGAGAGGGAGAGGGGAGAAGATTGTTTCCAATCACTGATTCTTATCCAGCATTTCGATGTAGGCTTTTTCTTTGATCTGCTTGCTGAGGCGGGTGAACTCGGCTTGATAGATGCGGTCTTCCATCTTGCGTTTGAGATCGTTGCAGACTTTTTCAAAGCTGATCATTTCTTCGGGCGTATGTTCTATCACACGGAAGAGGTGGTAGCCTCGCGAGGTTTCCACCAGTGGCCCCTGCCCGCCTGTCGGTTGATCGAAAACAAAGCGTTCCAGTTCGGTTGGCCTGATGTCGCCACGGAAGTTGCCTTCACCTGATCCGCTGCGTGCCTTGGAGATGCCATCAGCATATTTTTCGACAATGTCGTTGAATTCCTTGTCGGTCTTCGCGTTGCGGAGCAGTTGCCAGGCGGTTTCCGCAACCTTCCTGGCAGCCTGCACGGAACTGTACCGGTCGACATCGATATAAATGTGCTGCCAGACGACCCGTTCCTTCTTGAGAAATTCGTTGGGGTTGGCCCGGTAGTATTCGAGCAATCTTTCGCGGGTGGTTTCCGTATCGCTCTTGTCGCGGCAGAGTTCGCGAATCCACTGGGTGGCAATGAAGCTGCGGACGAATTGCCTGCGCATCAGGTCGATGGATTTGCCCTGGTTGTTGAAGTATTCCTTAATCTCATCTTCGGTTTTCAGCTTTACCACTTCCTTGTCGCGACGCATGATCTTGTCGAATTCCTTGTTCCCCACTTCCTGAATGTTCTTCATGGCAGGAGGAGGAATCTTGATGGCGGCATCCTGAATGATGGCCTCTTCGGTCACCAGATCATCCAGTGCTTTCTGCGACAGTTCACGTTCGAGCTGAGCCCAGTATTGCTGGGCGATACGTTTCTTCGCTTCGTTCATCATCATGTTGGTGGCAGAGATGATTTCCTCTTCCAGAATGGGTGAACCATTGACACGGGCAATGACTCGCGATTTCACGGTGCCTTTGGGCAGCGTGTTGCTGGTCTGTTGAATAGCTCCGCTAGGTTGTTGCATGGCCGGTGCATTGGCAGTACGCGCTGGTGGATTGCCGGTGCCTTGTGGCAGCGACCCGGCTGGCGGGAACAGAAGATCGGCCTTGCCCTGGGCTACCAATGACGGTGCACCGTGGCAACCCAGCAACATGATACAACCGCACATGATCCATCGCTGGCTGGTCTTCATAACCAACTCCCATCCCTGAGACAGACTCTCCGAAGTGTATGGACGATACCCATACTTGGGAAAATTGCAAGCTCAGGAAGATGGGGAAGGGAGGAAGACTGGTCAATGACCAGTAATTTAAGCTATGCATTCTTTGGAAAGTATATCTGCATTCGGCCCGAACCTGCCCAGGGCAAAATGGGGACTCGGGTTATGAATCCTTGCTGATCACCTGCCCAGCCAACAACTTTACTGGGTGCAACGCAACCTGTCCGGTGAAATCCTTCCATTGATGTCTGCAGGAGGTGCCATTGGCGACTACGATGGCGAAGGTGTGAGGCTTGAACATTGGCAACCAGGTTTGCTGGGCGATTTGCTGGCTCAGGGAGTAGTGTTCTTTTTCGTAGCCAAACGCACCAGCCATGCCGCAGCAGCCGGTATCGAGCAGGGTGACTTGGCTTTGAGGAATCATGCGTAATGCCGCGGCGGTGTCCTCCATACCGATCAGCGCTTTCTGATGACAGTGGCCATGCACCACTACGGGTTGCTGTAATGGGTTGTAATCCATCGACTGTTGAAGCAACCAGCTTTCGAGCATGCTGGCGTGGCGGGCGATGTGTTTCGTCGCAGTGCCCGGCACCAACTGTGGCCAATCGTCTACCAATGTCAGCAGGCAACTCGGCTCCAGACCTAAGAGCGGAACATCCGCGTTGATACGTTCAGCCAACTTCGTGGCTTGGCGTTGAATCAGCAGCTTGGCCTGGGTCAAATATCCCTTGCTGATCAACGGCCTACCACAGCAGATTGGCTCTACCAACTCAACTCGTGTGCCAGCGGTTTCGATGAGCTGCACCGCTGCCTGGCCAATTTCGGGTTCGGTGTAGGTGGTGAAACAATCATCCCAGAGCAGCACTTTGCTGGCAGATTCCAACCGGCGGTGTTTCCTGAACCAGCGGCGAAAGTGGTGAAAATGGAAGACAGGCAGACTCCGACCACGGGCCAATCCGCCCCAGCGGTCGAGTGCCCAGCGCACCAGCCACCAGCTGCCAACCGTGTTCATCATCGGAGCAAGGTTGGAACCGAGCTTCAGGTAGCTGGGCAGGAACCGTTGGATTCGATCAGACAACGGTCTGCGATGATGCTGATAATACTGCTGTAAAGCTTCAGCTTTCAGCTTGGCCATATCCACATTGCTGGGGCATTCGGCTTTGCATGCTTTACAGGCCAGGCACAGATCAAGTACTTCCTTCACTTCCGATTGTGCCAGTGCATCCATTGGCTCGTGCTGCTGAAACGCCAGGCGGAGAATGTTAGCCCGGCCGCGAGTGCTGTCTTTTTCATCAAGCGTTGCCCGGTACGATGGGCACATGGTGCCAACCGAGGTGCGCCGACAGACACCCGTGCCGGAACAAAGTTCGATGTGCTGCCTGATGCCACCTTCCTCGGCATAGTCAAACGACAATGCAGGCAGCGATTGTTTCTGCTGGCTGGCAACTTGATAACGCAACTGTTGATCCATCGGCTGTGGATTCACGATCTTGCCGGGATTGAACAACCCTTCAGGATCGCACGCCTGCTTTACCTGCTGAAAGGCATTGCAGATTTCCGGGCCAAACATTTTCGGCAGCCATTCGGAACGGGCCAAGCCATCCCCATGCTCGCCCGACAGGCTGCCCTGGTATTTGAGCACCAGGCTGCTGACTTCGTCGCTGATCTGCCGCATGGTCTGCACGTCGGCCTGCTGACTTAAATCGAGCACCGGGCGAATGTGCAGACAGCCCACGCTGGCATGGCCATAGATGGCGCCGAAGGTGCCGTGCCGCTGCATGATCTCCTGAAACACAGCAACGAAAACAGGCAGATGTTCGGGGCTGACGGCAGTATCTTCCACGAAGGTGATCGGCTTGCGTTTGCCCGGCAGCCCCATGAGTAAAGGCAGGCCCGATTCGCGGAGCCGCCAGAGTGGTTCGCGCTCGGCATCGTCGAGCGTTTTGACCACATGAGTAACGCCGGGGCTTCGCTGCAGTGTACCGTGCAAGCGTGTCAGTTTGTGTTCCACTTCATTGATGTCGTTGCCACTGATTTCGACGAGGAAGATGGCAGCAGGTTGGCCAACGATGTTCTGCATCCTCCTTTGCAGCGACAGGTTCCTGCGTGCCAGGTCGAGAATCATCTGATCCATCAGTTCCACCGCGGAAGGCTGAACTGCCAGGCAGACATCGAGCGTTTCGAGTGCTGCGGTCATACTGGAAAAATGTGGCACGAGCAACCCGCGATAGCGAGGCTTCTCCACCAGTTTCACAACAGCTTCGGTGGTTAACGAAAGGGTACCTTCGGAGCCGGTCATGAGTTCGGCGAGATTGAGTGATCCCTGTTCCCAACCTTTAAGCATCCGATCAAGGTTGTAGCCTGAAACACGCCGCAGAATCTTGGGGAAACGCTCGCGGATAGCCTGGTGATGCTGCGTGATGATCTGGCGGATGGCCCGATACAGTTGTGCGGTTCTGCTGGTGCTGCGATCCTGCATCAGGATATGCTGCAGCGATTCACTTCGCAGTTTAGCAGTGGTTCCATCGCTGAATACCACATCGAGACTTTGCACATGGTCAACGGTCAGGCCGTGAACGATGGAATGGGAGCCGGCAGAATTGTTGCCTATCATGCCACCAAGAGTAGCGCGACTGGCGGTGGAAACATCGGGGCCGAACATCAGCCCGTGCTGTGCTGCCTGCTGATTCAGATGTTCGAGCACCACGCCAGGCTGGACACGTGCCGTGCGATGCGTGGGATCAATGTCAAGCACTTTCCGCAGGTGTTTGCTGGCATCGATAACCAGCCCGGCACCGATGGATTGCCCCGACAGGCTTGTTCCACCGCCTCGCGGAATGATGGCAGTGTGATGATCGCGACAAATCTGGACGGCACAACGTAAATCTTCGGCAGTGCGTGGAAGAAACACTGCAACAGGTTCGATCTGATAAATGCTGGCATCGGTGCTGTAAAGTTGCCTGTTTACCACATCAGCATGTACTTCCCCGTTCGTCTCCTTGCGAAGATGGCGAGCCAGTGCCTGTCGTTTCAGTTCCAGAAAATCGTGCATGAAGATACGTTAGCAGGATGGCGAGGCAAGCGAAAGAGGGGACAAGGGTGAGGGGGTGATCATGAAATATTACGATGTTGGAATACGAAAGAACGACACCCATTCCCGCCCATATCGCTTCCAACATCAAGAAACGGTGGTACAATCGGATTGCTTTCACACCTTTACTGAAAATCTACCATAACAGAGCATTCGCAGTATGGGGCGGGGACGCAAGTACCAGCTTGCCCATGAGAGGGGTGTGTCGCCAAAGGCATCGCGAACTTCCTTTTCAGCTCCTGCATCCAGCAACATTTGGATAGCATCCGCGTCGCCGAAGGCGGCGGCACGGTGCAATGGCGTTTCCCCTTTCGTACGGCAATCACGCATGAATGAATCAGTCTCAACGCCTTCTTTCGTGGCCACATTTGGATTCGCACCGTTCGCCAGCAACACCTTGAGAACGGGATTGTAGACCGTGTGCTCGGTCTTGCAGAGTGCTGAATGCAGCGGCGTCTCGCCCGTGTCTGGCATCGGGTGATTGACATCGGCACCGTGCTCAATCACAAACTCGCACAACTCCTTATGCCCGTGAAAGACTGCACCATTGAGATCGAGATTCGATCCCAATTCCTGTAGCGAGGCACCACGCGAAACCAGAAACCGGATGGCACTTACATCACCGTGGTAAGCACACCACTGAATAAGCGAAACGCCATCGTCGCCTCGGCAACTCGCGGAGTTGCCCTGGGCAAGGTAATCGAACACCAGATCAGTACGCCCATCGGCAATCTGCTGACGCATGATAGCCTGCCTTGGAACTTTTCCCTTATGGTATGGTTCGATTAATAGTCTAACACTGATTCATGACAAATCACAACCAGTAAATGTGATGAACAGTATCGCAAATGTTTAGTTGCCGATGGCCTGCAGGGTTAATGTGGGAACACTTCCCTGGATAGTCAGTGCGGCTGCCTTTTCGTTTTCGACTTTGAAGCGGATGCGGACACTTGGCACACCTGCCGGGAAAAACGCATCGTCCCCCAGATAATGAATGAGGCGGCCTGTGGATTCTGATTCGCCAGCGCGAAAATCGACGACCAGTCGTTTTGCGTTGTTGAGTTTGCAAACAGCTTTGACATCAGGCTGTTTGGAAACGAACTCACCCAGGTATCGCTGCTTATGTCCCTCTTCCAGCGTTACTACTTTCAAACCCAGATCGGCATTACCAAGGGTTTCCAGGTAGGCAACGGTATCGGCAGCCTGCTTTCCGCCTGCCTTGGCATGGGCCAACAGGGTAATGCCGTGTGGTCCAAGCGTACGCTGAATGCCCGGCTGCAGCTTCACAAAAGCTATGACTACATCGGTGAAGCCCAGCATGGCCGCTGCAAAAATGTCGATACGAGCCCCTTGCCCGAGAAGGTATTCAGCGATGCCCCGATGGCCGACGTGCGACGCTGCACCCAGAGGCGACTCCCAGTCGCCAAACCCCCAGTCCCACCAGGCATTCACAAGTTCCGGGTATGCTTTCACCAGTTCCTTAACTCGTTGCTCGTTGAAGTGAGACGAGCCTACCACCTCAGCCACTAGTTTCTGATTTTGCCTGGGGTAGCCCGTCCAGAGTGACATCGAGGAAGTTGCAAGCGTTTCTGCACAGACTGTTGAAGTGGAAACTCCTGTCAGAATGCCAGTGGCCAGTCCCATGGCTGGTACGGATTGCATCAAGTCACGACGTGAAAATGAAAACTTCATGACGAACTTCCCCCGTGAGCATCTGGACGATAATACCACTCTCAAGACGTCGCCAATGTGCTACTGGTTTTCATATGCCGGAAAGTAGTCATCTTGCTTTAATATGTTGAAAATCCACATTGCAGATAGCCCCGCACTCTTTAAGTGTCGGGCGGGTACGCACGAAGTCATTGCATTAAACTCGATGCGTTATCTCAGAATATGAAGATCAGCAGTGCGCGAACCCGCTCGCGACTTGAAGAGTAGGGGGAAAATGAGATGCGGTAAGAATCTACATACTTCTACACACGTTTGAACACATTAACAAAGTTTGTCGACCCGGCTTCGCTTTTGAATTCGGTTGGCCGCGTGTTGCCTTTTGGTCGAAGCGGGCTTTCGTGGTGTCGCCTTCGATTACTTAGATGCCAACGAAGTTTTTCAATTGGTCACCAGGCTGGGTGTAGGTCTTCTACTCCAAGCGGTGTCAGGGTCGTGTGGTACTCGGCTCGACCCTGATGTCGCGCTAGGAAGTAACCTCTTGAGAATCAGGGGGGAGCATGATTACATTCATTGACCTGCCACCACTTATCAAACTCAAAATGATCCGGGAGCCAGATTATTTGCAGGACGCAACACTAGGCCGCATCCTTAAGTTGTTCCGGCGTGCCTGTGAGAATCTGTTGTAACAGTGAATCAGGATCAACCGATTCCGCTTGGGCATCAAAGTTCAGCAGAATACGATGTCGCAGGGCAGGCAGGTAGGAAACTCGGATATCTTCCAGACTCACATTGTACCGCCCTGCCAGGAGTGCCCGTACCTTGGCGGCCAGGACGAGTGATTGGGCGCCGCGTGGGCTGGCGCCGCAGCGGATGTACTGGTTTGCCAGGGCATGGGCATAGGGGCCTTTGGGGTGTGTCGCAAGGATTAATCGGATGGCATAGTCCTGGATGGGTGGTGCGATCAGCACTTCCTTGACCAGGTTCTGGTATTTCACAATGGTTTCCCCATCCATGACTTTTTCAGGCTGGGGAGATTCGCTGCGTGTGGTGCGGTCGAGAATAAACCCAATCTCCTCACGCGAGGAATAGTTGACGACGAGTTTGAAAAAGAAACGATCCAGTTGCGCTTCGGGAAGCGGGTAGGTGCCTTCCTGTTCGATGGGGTTTTGAGTAGCCATGACGAAGAATGGTTCTTGCAAACGGTGTTGAGTACCTCCCACGGTGATGGAGTGTTCCTGCATGGCTTCCAGGAGAGCTGATTGCGTTTTGGGCGTGGCACGATTGATTTCGTCAGCCAGTACGATCTGGGCGAAAATGGGGCCTCGCTGGAACTGGAAGTTACGTCGGCCCTGGTCATCTTCCAGCACGATGTTGGTACCGATGATGTCGCTGGGCATGAGATCAGGGGTGAACTGAATGCGGTTGAATTTCAGATCCAGTACCTGAGCAAGTGTGCGAACGAGTAAAGTCTTGCCCAGCCCGGGTACGCCTTCGAGCAAAGCGTGCCCGCCTACAAAAAGACATGTGAGTACACCTTCGACGATGTCTCGATGACCAACGATGACTTTGCCTATTTCTGTCTGTACATGCTGAAAGGCCTGACGAAATTCCTCAGCCCGTTTTTCCAGGGACATAGTTTACACCGATGATGAGAAACGAAGTGTGCCTCACGCCAAGAACCCCCTCACCCCCAACCCCTCTCCCTCCAGGGGAGAGGGGAGAAAAGGAAGGTTCATATTGTTCAAGGCATGAATGAGATCGCAGGTAACAGGATATCGTGGGTATCGATAGGATGCCAATGGATTTCAAGTCTGGTCGCCTTTTCTTGAACCGAGACTGAACAACACAAATGATACCAGAAAGTCGTGGCAGCGGGTCAGCGGATGCGCGAGATAGGTGTTCTCGCGGGCCCCATGAGCCGCTGCCCCCTGCACGCGGCGAAACAGCAGGGGGCAACGGTATATAGTTACATCGAGATCACCAGTGCTTGCAATCCGTTGACCCCTGCCACATCAACTTTTGGCTGCCTGCTGATACCGATTGCAGTTGCGCTATGGCTGCTTGGGCAACGGCCTGTAGCGCTGAACTCCGTCACCCCTGCCGGGGTGAGAGTTTCACTTTTCTCTTTTCCAGGGGTTGCGCTTCGCTTACCCCTGGCTACCAGCCATTGCCCCTCCGGGGCAAGAGCCACCAGTCATGATTGATCCCCATGACGTGATCCGAGAAGAAACGAAATGGCGATCAATACAACACCGACGGTTGGAAGCAGGAAATGGGCTAGAATCTTATTCGTAGTACGATCAGCAATCGACGAAAGTTCCATCCCGCAACCGAAAGGGATACTCATTATCAACAAGATGAACCCAGCCAGAAATGTAAAGAACCCAAGCTTATTCCATCTTTTACGCTGCATAAATACCTCACCATCCAGTTCGGAAAACTCCGTAAGGTATCAAGCTTCTTAGAGCATCTAACAAAATGAGCTAGTGCTTCTCGTCCAGTCAGGCTATGAGTTTGGCGAGCAAGGAGCACTGCTATGGCCAAACCGATTTTGGATGATCAACTCTGGGCATTGATTGAACCATTGTTGCCTGTACCCAAGAAGCGTCGAAAGCGTTATCCGGGCCGTAAGCCGATCAGCAACCGGCAAGCCCTCTGTGCCATTCTCTTCGTTCTCAAGACCGGCATTCCCTGGGAATCGTTGCCCCAGGAACTGGGTTGGGGAAGTGGCATGACA
>JAEUIE010000021.1 GCA_016795155.1 Planctomycetia bacterium
GCGGTCCCGCCCCCCACTTAAAGAGTGGGGGGCTAAATAGGACATCACTGCTGCACGGACAGCATACTCTGCCAGTAAGTCCGGCAGACTATGCTGCAGCGATAGAACGACTTGGCTGAACAATTGACTTTTCCTTCACCCAAGCACGGAATGGGCCTCAGTTGTGTTAAGAATCGTTTGCGTGGGTACACGCAAACCATGGCATACGAGTAGTACTGATTCTGAATAATTCTAATTCGGTGACCAACCACTATGGCACTTGATAAGTCTGGAAAATGGTGGAAGGGCAGCACAGCAGCGGATGCCCTCGAGTATTTGAACGAACTCGAGCCCGGCGGCTACTCCGTCGATGAAGTGCTTCCGCAATCCTGCGCATGTGGTTGTGTTACTTTTCAAGTTTTTCGAAACGATAATGAACTGAGTTACTTGGTTTGCAGCGAATGCCGTACCAAGTCATTTGTGACTGATTCGGAACAACACGATGAAGGCGAAACCTACGAGTTAATCAAGTGCTCTTGCAAGAATAAACGAATGCGGGTTTTCTTAGGCGTTCACAGCATCAGTGATAAAGAAGTCGCTAACTGGATGAGCATTTGTACGATTTGCGACAAATGTAAGGTCATCGGAAGTCCGCTTGATTGGGAGTTCGATACCGAGAAGTCGGATGAAACCTATGCCAAGCACACGCGCCCTCTAAACCCCCAATCCTAGCGGGATGAACTATCGCTTCACCTCCTGCAACATCGTAGGCATTCCCGCCTGGCCTAGCACCATGCGCAAACAGGTGTACGCTGCCTCGGTTACCTGTACAGGTTTCATCTTCCATATTTCCGGGTTCATGATCTCAGCGGTGACATAACCCTGGTAATCAATGTGCTTCAGGTAGTCGATCATGGGCTGAAGTACGAAGTCCCCCTCGCCGGGAAATATACGGTCAGCGTCGGCAGCTAATTCCCTGGCAACGCCTGAAAGATCACAGAGTTGCACCGCGAAGAGATTTTCGTTGTTCAAGAGTGCCAGGTCTTCGAGCTTGCTCGGACCGGTGTAATAATGAAAAGCATCCAGGCAGATGCCCAGGTTAGGCGATTGAATCGAAGAGACCAACGCGACAGCAGTGGGAATGGAAGAACACCAGCCGGAGTTGCTTCGAAACTCCAGAGCGAGTTTTACATCAAACGATGAAGCCAGTTCGGCCGCCTGGACCAGGCCGACCTGAGCCCGCTCCAAGGCCTGCGGTTCCAGTGTTTCCACCACATCCGGGACGATGGCCAGCGTTTGAATACCAAATTCCTGACAGAGGCTTAGTCGTCGCTGAAGTTGATCAAAGAGCGTTCGACGGGCTTCGCCTTGTGAGAACATCAAGCCACCCTGGTAGGCAGCTCCAATGAATGAAACGTTACGATCCTTCAGCAGTTGTTTGATAGCTGATGGCTGTGCCCACGCGCCTTTGCCCTGCAGGTAGTCTTCCAGTTTGGTAAGCCAGACTTCCAGATACTGGCATCCAGCATCAGCGCACGAGGCAATATCGTCGGCCAGGGTACCGTTCAATGTTGTCACGCTGCTGAGACTGACTTTCATGGTGCGACCTTTTCAGGTTTTGTTTATTGAGTGAGCGTTTTCAGAGTAGGTATCAATCCATCAGTCCAAATAAAGAATCTGGTCTCAGGCCCAACGGGCCAGGATAACTCAGCCCAGGGCACCGCCCTGGGTGAATAAGCCAGATGCAGAATAAGCCCTGAAAGGGCGAGACAAACGCATGCGAATGATTGTTATCCCGCCCCGTTGGGGCTGAAACAAGGAGATGTACTACATAGCAACCTCAGCCACCATCTGGTTTCCACCCACTTTCAATTTGCTCGTCAGTATCCATCTTATCAAATCCTTTGCTGCTATCTTCACGTGCTGACATCGTGTATCGTGTACCCTTTACACCATGAACCGGAATGAACCATGTTATCACGTCGGCGCTGGGTGCAGACTATTGCAGGAATGGGGATTGGCACCACCACGTTTCAGCGGGCATTGGCTGCACAGACAGGCAGTCAGCCTCGTGCCAATGTTACCCCCGAGATGATTCAGCAGGCGGAATGGATTGCAGGCATCACACTGACTGAAGACGAACGCAAACGCCTTGCCGGAATGATGACTTCACAACTGCAGTCGTTTGCTTCCATGCGGCAAGTGAAGTTGGAGAATGACATTCCGCCGGCACTGGTGTTTCAGCCTACGGCTTCACATACCGGGCAGCGGGAACTGGGAAGCATCAGCCTGGCGATGCCACGGCATGTCAGCAAGCCGAGAGCGGAAGATGACCTGGCATTTGCTTCCATGATCACCCTGAGCCACCTGATTCGCACCAGCCAGATGAGTTCACAGGAGCTTACTCAGTTTTATCTGAAGCGATTGAAGAAGTATGATCCGAAACTGCTGTGTGTCGTCAGCCTGACTGAAGACCTGGCCATGAAACAAGCCGAGCAGGCGGACCAGGAAATAGCACAGGGAAAATACCGTGGGCCTTTGCACGGCATACCCTGGGGCGCCAAAGATCTGATTGCCTATCCGGGTTACAAAACAACCTGGGGTGCCGGACCGTACAAAGAACAAACTCTCAATACCAAAGCGACGGTTGCACGCAAGCTGGAAGAAGCCGGCGCTGTCATGATTGCCAAGCTCACGCTTGGAGCCTTGGCGATGGGCGATGGCTGGTTTGGCGGCATGACGCGCAACCCGTGGAACATCAAGCAGGGGTCATCGGGTTCATCCGCAGGCTCAGCATCAGCAACCTCGGCAGGCTTGGTCGGTTTTGCCATTGGAACCGAAACACTCGGCAGCATCGTGTCGCCTTGCACTCGTTGCGGAGTCACCGGTTTACGCCCCACGTTTGGCAGAGTCAGCAGGCATGGCTGCATGGCGCTTGCCTGGAGTATGGACAAGATCGGCCCGATTGCTCGCACCGTGGAAGATTGTGCATTCATCTTCAATGCCATACAAGGTATTGATGCCGATGATCCGAGTACCGTAGACCGTGGATTTACTTACCCCTCTCCCAAGCCGCTGCGATCCATGCGGGTGGGGTATGTTGCCAGCAGCAAATCGATTGATGAGCGGGAAGAGTTGCGAACACTTCGCGATCTCGGTGTTGAGCTGGTTCCGATCAAGATCCCTGCTCAATCGCGAGTCATGCCTTTGTTCACGATACTGACAGCCGAGGCTGGTGCCTGTTTTGATGAACTCACACGTAAAGGAATCAAGGAAGGCATAGGCACCTGGCCTGGAACGTTCCAGCAGGCACAGATGATTTCTGCAGTGGAGTATTTGCGTGCCAACCGTATCAGAACCCAACTCATGCGGGAAATGGACGACATCATGAAAGACATTGACCTGTATGTCGCAGGCAATGACCTGATCCTGACTAACTTCACCGGCCATCCTCAGGTAGTCATGCCTTTCGGGTTCAACAAAAGTTCTGATGGGACCGAAACGCCGAAGGCCATTACCTTTACCGGCCGGCTATTTGGCGAAAGTGAACTGCTCACGGTAACGAACGCATTTCAGCAGAAAACCGGATATCACCTGCGCCGACCATCGCTGCCGAGTTGAACTGCGGTATAATGTTCGTTGTCGATTGCCGAGGGAATTGCGATGTACCGGCGAAACATGGTTCCATTTCTGCTGGCAATTTGCACCTCAGCATTGATTGGTCTGAGTGCACAGTCAGCCGACGAAGAGTATCGGCTGGAGATGCTGGGCGTGGTTGATACCAGCCAGTTTCCGGAAGTGGGCATCAAGTTTCGCATTCTGAACAGCAAGGGTGAGCCTGCCAAAGAACTGCCTCGTGCAGATATTGTGGTGTATGAAGATGGCAAAGAAGTGCATCGCATTAAGCCGAAAATTCTTCGCGAAGTGCCTTCGTCGGCCATGCTGGTATTCGATACTTCAGGTAGCATGGCCAGGCAGGAAAAACTGGCGGAAGCACAACGGGCCTCCACGATATTTCTTGATCAGCTGCACCCTGACACACATTGCGGGCTGGTGCTGTTTCACCATGAACCGTATGGCCGCTATGCAGCCCGGAAAGACCGTGGAGCTCTGTTCCAGGCCATCAGTGAGTGCCAGGCTGCGGGCGGTACAGCCTGCTTCGATGCCATCAAAACTGCTTTGAATGAAATGGATCAGGATGGCCGAGACAAGCGGCATGCCCTGGTCGTGATGACCGATGGCCGTGATGTGAACAGCAAAGCCAAACTGGATGAAGTGATTCAGCTTGCCAAATCGCTCGAAACACCCGTTCACACCATTGGACTCGGCGAAGCGGGCAGGCAACAACCGGTACGCACTTTGCTTGTCCTGGATCGCAGTGGCAGTATGTCAGACCGCAACAAGATGACTGGCCTGAAGCGGGCTGCCTTACGGTATATCGATCTGTTGCCTGAACAGGGTGCGGAGACTTCGCTGATTTCATTCAGTTCGTCGGTTTCATCAGCTGAGGAATTCAGTGCAGATAAAGCAACATTGAAAAGCAAGATACAGTCGCTGCAGCCTCGAGGCGACACAGCAATCTATGATGCTTTGTGGGATGCATTGGAAACCATGAACGCTGCACGTGTTGCCGGTGCAGGCAAACCACCCAGACAGGCGCTCATCCTGCTGACCGATGGCCTGGATAATCGCAGCAGGCATCATCCCAATGATATCGTTGAACGAGCCAAGCAGGATGATGTCCGCATCTATACGTTGGGACTGGGTACCGGTCGGGAAATCGACAAGAATGTACTTCAAGGCCTGGCAGATGAAACCGGTGGGCAGTTCTTCCATATCGAATCGCCTGATAAGCTCACCGAGGTCTTCGAAGAACTTTCCATTGCACTTCATGATGATGGCATTGATGAACAGGCCTTGCAACGGCTGGCTGCCTCCACCGGCGGGCAGTACTACCATGTGCGGGAAATAGGCAAACTGAAATCGGCATTCGAGCAACTGGCGGCAACCGTTGAAAACACTCACAGTATCAAATTCCTCAGCCAGCGAGCCAGGCAGGATGGCACCGCTCGTGGAATCGAGATTAAACTGGGTTCACTCACTTCAACGCAGGCTGGTTATGCCACGCATGGCTTGTTGACACCCCAGAGTCATTCGGGGTTGTACCTCACTGGATTAATCCTGCTGCTGGTCATGATGCTCTTGCCCATGCTCTGGCGGTCGCGGACGGTTTAGGAGCCAATTGATAAACCGTGGCAAGGTTATTCGGTACTCCGAATGACCCTGTTGTTCTGCGATAACACCTTAGCCTCGCAGGGTGATGCATGAATACATGCATTAACCCTGCTACAGCTAACCAGTTCTTCAAAAGAAACGCCTGCTCCGGAGATGAAGTGAATGCTGTTGCATTGACGGAGATGTGTTACCACCTCATCAATCAGATTGCGGTTATCAGAAGACATAATCTCTTCAATTCAACATGGATACATCCAGAATCCACAGTTTATCATGCTTGTATTCAAAATGGAAATGACGGATACTGGCCATTGAAATGATGAAAAGAAATTGAGCAATGGCATGACAACCGAGAGCCTTTACGAACTGTTGATCAAAACACCATCAGCTGAGCGAGAAGCAGTGCTGGATCGGATTTGTGCCGGTGATCCGGTACTTCGAGCCAAAGCGAATGCTTTAATGGAACAAGAATCGTCAACACCTGATGTTGTTCAAGCGTTAACCCAGGAAATGACTTCCGGGTTTGAAACGGGAGAATTCAAAGCAACGTCCGGCCCGATTCCTGGGCAAGTCATCGCCGGTCGATATACGCTGATTGAACGAATCGGTGAAGGGGGCATGGGCGAAGTCTGGGTAGCCAGGCAGACTGAACCGGTGAAACGCAAGGTTGCTATCAAGCTTATCAAGGCAGGTATGGATTCCAGGCTGGTTCTGCAGCGGTTCGAGCAGGAACGGCAGGCCCTGGCCATGATGGATCATCAGAATATTGCCAAAGTACTGGATGGTGGATTGACACAGGATCGTCATCCGTTTTTTGTGATGGAACTGGTGCATGGTCAACCCCTCACTAAATTCTGTGATGATGCCAAACTGGGTATTCGGGAACGGCTGGAAGTGTTCATTCCTATCTGCCAGGCAGTGCAACATGCACATCAGAAAGGGATTGTGCATCGCGATCTGAAACCTGGGAATATTCTGGTATCTGTCCATGATGGTAAACCAGTTCCCAAGGTTATTGATTTTGGTGTGGCCAAGGCCACCAGTGGTCGATTGACTGACGATTCGCTTTCCACACAGTTTGGTGCCGTGGTAGGCACGCTCGAATATATGTCACCAGAACAGGCTGGCTTGACCGGCGAAGATATTGATACCAGGTCTGACATCTATTCTCTGGGAGTACTGCTCTACGAATTGTTAACCGGTTTCCGCCCGATTGATGCCAGGCGACTCAAGAAAGCAGCGTTGACGGAAATGATTCGCATGATCAGGGAAGAGGAGCCTTCCAAACCATCGACCAGGTTCTCGACCGATGAATCGGCTCCCTCGATGGCTGCATTGCGTCATACCGAGCCAAGAAAGCTGGTAAGTCTCCTGCGAGGTGAACTCGATTGGGTGGTGATGAAGTGCCTGGAGAAAGATCGCAGTCGTCGATATGAAACAGCCAATGGCTTGTCTCTGGAACTGCAGCGGTATCTGGCCGGCGAAACGGTCATGGCTGCTCCTCCGAGTACGATGTATCGATTGCAGAAGTTCATCGCCCGGAACCGGGTAGTCGTTCTGGCCAGTGGCGCTGTCGCTGCAGCGCTATTGGCTGGCATAATTGGATTTGCATGGCAGGCAAACCTTGCAAGGAAAGAGCGTGACGCCGCCATCGTGGCACAGCAATCCGAAGCGGAACAACGTCGTCGGGCCGACGAGCAGAAGGCAGCCGCTGAAGCCCAGAGAGCACGTGCAGAATCGGCAGAAGCTGAAGCAAAACGCCGTGCGGAAGAGTTGGAGAAAGTTGCTGAGTTTCAGGGGAAAATGCTTTCGCAGGTTAATCCCGCCCAGGCAGGAACACGGCTTTCAGAAGATGTTCGCACGCGATTCAATGCTTCGTTATCCAAGACTGGTGTCTCGGAAGCGGAACAGAAATCGCAACAGGAAATGTTCGCAAGTCAGTGGAGCAGGGTAAATACCACCGATGCAGCTCTGGATCTGATTGACCAAACCATTCTCAAGCCCGCGATAGCAGCTATCGACAAGCAATTTGTGGATCAACCCGTCGTGTCAGCTAATTTGAAGCATGTTCTGGCGGAGAGGTACCACGACCTGGGATTGAACCAGGCTGCCATGACACTGGAACATCAGGTACTGGCAGAACGGCAACGTGTACTGGGTGTGGATCATCCCGATACTCTGATTTCCATGGGTAACCTGGGGGTGTATCTGAATGCCCTGGATAAGCGTAAAGAGGCAGAGCCATACTATCGGGAAGCCCTGGAAAAGAGCCGTCGGGTGCGAGGGGATGATCATCCCGAAACGCTGGTCTGTATTGCCAATATGGGATCGATGCTTCGCGTCAATGGAAAATTCAGTGAGGCTGAAGTGTTATTTCGCGAGGCTCTGGATAAAAGACGCCGAATTCTGGGTGAAGAGAACCCTGAAACGCTGACATCGCTGGATGATTGGGGAATGCTGCTGAAAGATCAGGGTAAGTTGAACGAAGCAGAACCCTATTATCGAGAGACTTTAGAAAAACGACGTCGAGTCCTGGGAGAAGATCATCGCGATACGGTACGATCGGCCAATAATCTCGCCACCTTGTTGAAAGACCAGGGAAAACTCGAGGAATCGATCACGTACTTCAGGCAGATAGTGGAGATTCGTCGAAAAACGCTTGGCGATGTTCATCCGGACACGCTTCGGGCCATCCAGAACCTTGGTGCTGTATTGAATAGCAACGGTAATAACAACGAGGCAGAAGCCCTGCTCCGCGAAGCACTGGCCAGTCAACGCCGCATACTGGGTACCGATCATCACAGCACCCTTACCACCCTGGGAAACCTGTCGGTTCTGATGATCGGTCAGAACAAGCTGGCTGAGGCAGAACCCTTGTGCAGGGAAACGCTGGAACGTCGACGACGACTCCTGGGTGACAATCATCAGGAAACGCTGATAGCAAACAATGTGATGGGTCTTGTGCTGGCACGGCAGAAAAAGGAAACCGAGGCAGAACCGTACTGGCGAGACACCATGACTATCAGCCAGCGTGTACTGGGGCCTGCCCATCCCGACACCATGATCTATACCCATAATCTGGCCAGACTTATGGCTGATCAGAACAAGAATGACGAAGCAGAAAAGCTCTATCGCGAAGTCGTTCAACGTGGTGGACCTGCTATCGGGGCCGGGCATCCTATCGTCATGAGTGCCACCCGGCATCTCAGCAGTCTGCTGTTGCAGCAGAAACGGTATGCTGAAGCCGTTGAACTTCTGACCCAGGCAGAACCGGCGGCCCGCAAGTCGCTAACGGGCGCCAATGAACGAACCCTGGCAGCCTTGATTGAAAATCTGGGAAGGGCCCGGACACGCTTGGGACAGTTTACAGCCGCTGAAGCCAATATTCAGGAGGCCCATGCCCTTTACCTGAAGTTACGTGGACCTGAAAGTACTGAGATACGAAACTGCATGAAACTGTTTGTTGAATTCTACCAACTCTGGGATAAGTCCGAGCCGGGCAAAGGATATGACACTCGAGCAGCAGACTGGCAGAAGAAGCTCGATGCCAGCCAGCCAGCGGGAAAATCTGCTGAGAAAAAATAATTCAGTCTGATGCTGTTTCCCCCGATTTTACGCTCTTGTGTGTAGGAACATTACAGGTTGATACGGACAATGAGCATGGGTAAGGCAGCATTATGACTCCCGATAATCTTCTGCCTCAGGTTTACGGTGAGTTGCGTAAGCTGGCAGCTTCCAAGCTCAAATCCGAGCAGCCGGGCCAGACGCTTTCCGCCACGGCCTTGGTTCATGAAGCATGGCTGCGACTTTCCGAGGCATCAGTGGATTTCCAGGATCGGACACATTTCTTCCGAACTGCAGCCACTGCCATGCGTCGCATCCTGATGGATCGGGCACGTGCGAAGTCGACGAAGAAGCGGGATGGTGGCATGCGCGTAACGCTGGATGATCCGCCGGATCGAATGCCCGATGAGCAACTGCTGGCGATTGATGAAGCTATTTCAGCCTTGGCAGTGGAGAAGCCTGATCATGCCAAACTGGTGGAACTCCGATTTATCGTCGGATTGACGGGAGACGAAGCTGCAGAAGTCATGAGCATTTCACCCGCCACCGCAGACCGCATGTGGCGATACGCCCGCGCCTGGCTTCAGGTACACTTGGAAAAATAGTAATCAGATGTAGACGCGGCTTCCAGCCGCGTCACCGGATGTTGGAGTACATCACTAAACTTGGCTGATGGAACAGTCCTGCTGTCTCTCGGTTGGTCGAGATAATTCCCATTCTCCGCTGACGCGGCTGGAAGCCGCGTCTACTACTCTTACTAGTTATGCAGAAATCCCCGCCAGAATCCCTTCCATTTCCTGATAGGCATGATGATCTGCCTGCTTGAAGGCTGTCTGCATGCCCATCGTGAGCATTGCCTTGGCTTCGTCCAACCGATCAGCCTTGATGAGCAGTTGCCCGACTTGAAGGAATCCTGGAACATACTCAGGGTTGGCCAGCAGCAGCGACTGTAATTGTTCAATTGCTCCGGTTGTATCACCCGCGGATTCCATTTCCATCGCCAGGGCATATCCCAGGAACGGATCGTTCGGCTCATCAGCCAGCAGAGATTGCAACTGTGACAGTCGGGAAGAGTTGGACATTTTTTCTCCGTAGGGTGTTGTGGCAGGCAAAGTTGACTCGAAACGTACGGGCATTATAGGCGGCATGTTGTGCGTTTTAGTTAAGATTCTCGTCACCCGCTGAAAACCCGCAGAACTGAAGTAAAACCCAGACTATGGCTATGAAGGAAAAGGGGCATCGAGGACGAAATTCACTTCAGTATCGGCTCCGCCACCAAACGCCGTTCACTCTTCATATAGCGATGCTTCCATGAGTTTATCATCCCGCCGTCGCTCGTTCACCTGGGTTCTCTTCCTCATTGTTTCCCTGGCTGTTCACGAGCCAGTCTTCGCGGGCGAACCGGAATCGGTGCCAAGCCGACGCAATGCCATTGTCAGCGTGGTGGAAAAGAGCAAGGCATCGGTAGTCAATATCCACAGCGAACGGATGACCGCCATCCCCTATGGCGATCGCAGCATGGGTGGTTCCAGTGGTCGTTCCAATGGCATGGGTACTGGTATCATCCTCGATCCTCGAGGCTACATCGTCACCAATTTCCACGTGGTCGATGAAGTGACCAAACTGCAGGTCAGGCTTAATGGCGAGGAAGAGCGATACGACGCCGTGGTGGTTGCTAAAGACAAGGAATCCGACCTGGCGGTCATCAAGATCAATGCGAAGAAACCTCTGCCGGTTATCAAGCTTGGCACATCGAGCGATCTGATGGTTGGCGAAACGGTCATCGCCATCGGCAACGCTTTTGGGTATGAACATACCGTCAGCATGGGAATTGTTTCTGCACTCGGTCGCGATGTCGTATTAAATAAGGAAGTCAATTACAAACAACTGATCCAGACCAACGCCAGCATTAATCCCGGCAACTCAGGTGGGCCACTGCTGAACATCGATGGCGAACTGATCGGCGTCAATGTGGCTATTCGTGCTGGTGCCCAGGGTATCAGTTTTGCCATTCCGGTAGACAGCATGCTGGAAACCGTGAGTGACTTGCTCGCCCGTTCACGTCGTCATGCTTTCCCGACTGGTTTGCAGTATCGGGATAAGGTCTTTGTCGCTCAGAATCCCTGTCGGGCTTTGGTGGTTGAAAAGGTACAGGGAAACAGCCTGGCTGATAAAGCGGGTCTGAAAACGGGTGACACGATTCTCACTGTCAATAACCAGTCGATTGCCTGCGGTCTCGATTTTGAACGTGCCTTGCTCGAAGCCAAACCTGGTGAAAAGCTGGCGGTGAAATATCGCCGAGGCAAGGAAGAGAAGCAGGTGGAATGGGCGTTTGAATCCAAAGCTGACCTGACGCAGGCTGATCCACTCTGGCGGGAACTGGGCCTGAAACTGACGACTACCGACAGCGAATCGATCACCCGTTTGTATGCACACCTGCATGGCGGCATGCTGGTGACAGAAGTGTTGAGCCAGGGGCCTGCAGCCAAGGCGGGTATTCAAGCAGGTGATATTCTGGTTGGATTGCAGAACTGGGAAACCTGCAATTTCGACAATGTGAACTACGTACTGAACCACGAGAACTATGCAAACTTCAAACCCCTGCAGTTTCACATCATCAGAAAAGGTCAACTGCATCGAGGCAGTTTTGTGAAAGAGTAAGGTTACCAAACTGGGTACCTACCCATAAGTGTTAGCAGGCTTCTGTACAAGTAGAGGGGATAAGATATAGTGAGATGTGGCTAGCGGAATTCCAATGAGGCAGCAAGCCATGTTTCGATACTTGTCGATGTTGATAATCCTCACAGCAGGATGTTCCTCAGGATACCTTACTCAGCCTGTCAAAGTGCCAACAAAGACCAGGCCATTTTCTACTTTAATAGGTTCGCAATCTGCAAGAAGTGGTAGAGTTACGCCTTATGTTCGTTCTGAATTAGAGTCCATGCTGTTGGGTAAAACCGAAATAGAAGTAGTTGGAAAACTAGGAAATCCAAACAGAAAGACCGAAAAAACATGGGTGTATTCAGACCCATCCAAAGATTTGAAAAGCGGAAAAGTAACGTATTCCTTCTCCTTGCATTGGAACTCGGGAAAGGTCGAAAAGATTACCTATGAATGATTGAACTACTATTGCTCAGTTTGAGTAAGCTACTTCTTCTTCATCGCCCGTCGGGTCGCACCAATCATTCCGAACAAGGATTTGGTTCGCTGCCAGAATGTTGGACTGTGATCCCAGCGCAGCATCTGACTGAGAACTTCATCGTTGGTGACGGGTGAACTCCCCATCGGGTCAAAGTGAGGCCGCCAGGAATTGGTGCGATAGCTGAACACCTGGGGTACTGTCATTTCCAGCAACCCTTCGGGGCCGTGCGTCACTCCCCAGCCACTTCGGCCTACGCCACCAAATGGAGTTGCAGGGTGGCCCACTGCTGCCACGATGTCATTGACCGTAACTAATCCACACGGAAGCTGAGCAGCAATGGTGCGTGCCTGTTGTCTGTCTTGAGTAAAGATTGACATGGCCAGACCATAGTCAGATTGCCTGATGCCCTGGATGGCGTCGTTGACATCCTGATAGGGAATCAGCATAGCTACCGGTGCAAACAGTGCTTCCTTGCAGATTTCCATATCGGGGCGAACCTGGGAGAGAATCACCAGTGATTGAACCGCATCCTCAAGGTTGCCTTGAGCAGGGATCAGCACTTTGCCACCCCGCGATTGTGCCTGTTCCACCAGACGCTTGATCAATGTCGGTTGAGAAGACATCGCGAGCGGTCTGGAGGAGGCATTTTTTTCATGCAACTTCAACAGCTTTTGTTCGATGTCTCCCAGCAGATTCTTGGGAACAAAAATGCGACGTGCCGCCACGCATGTCTGGCCAGCGTTGACGGTAACACCAAAGTAAATACCTCGGCTGGTTAAATCGAGATTCGCATCGGGCAATACCAGACAGGCATCGTGCCCTGACAATTCAAGAGTGGATGGAATCAGCCTTTCACCAAGCCTGGTTGCGAGTCTGCGGCCTGTGGTATCGTGACCAGTGAACACAACGTAATCAATATCCGCTTCAGCCACCGCTGGGCCCCATTCCCTTTCGGCAGGCAGCACGTGAACGAGGTCATCAGAAATATCGCATTGACGAAACCAATCAGTCATAACCTGAGCGGTCCGCGGTGCGATCTCCGAAGGCTTCCAGATCACACCATTGCCTGCAGCCAGGGCATGGACGATCTGAGCACCATTGAGGTAAAGAGGATAATTCCAGGTGCCTATGATGCCTACCAGCCCGCGTGGGCGACGCATCACGATGTCTTTTTCCCCCATGAGCCAGACGGGAACATCGCGCCAGGAAACGGAACGAGGTTTCAAGATGCCATGAGCTCGTTTCTCCAGAAAACGGCAGGCGCCCGCAACCGGCAACAACTCTGCAGCAATGGTTTCACCCAGAGGCTTGTGAATATCAGCTTGGAGAGCTTCTGCAAAAGCAGTCTGCATGCCGGGCAGTGCATGTCTGAGCTTGCGGATATATTGCAGTCGTTCACTTACCGGGCGGGCAGCCCATCTTTCCTGTGCGTTTCGCATGCGGGTGGTGATAGCAGGATCAACTCGAAACCTGGAGCTGACAGGAATCACTGATGCATTCATGACAGGTGCCTGGAGAGGAACAATTGGTGCAATTGAGGTACATCATATCAGGGATAAGCTGGCGTATCTCTACAAAAGCACAATGTAATTTCGATCATTGAACTCGTAACCCTTTTTGCCGAACAGTGTTATATTTAATGTGTCACCTGTCCAAATCGTGAACTATGCTTGTAGACAGTATCCATCGATGGAGAGTTTGAGTGTCATTCAACCGTTCAAGTTCCCCAGGACTTGAAAAAGAGATTGGACAGCTTCGAGAAGAGATAACACGGCTGAAAACCCTGGCTGATCTGTCGTGGATGATTGATCACCCGGTGCCGTCGTTTATTGTTGCCTGCGATACCAAATGCATCCTGGAAGTAAACCATGCTGCTACCAGGCAATACCGGTATGATCGTAGCGAGTTGCTGAATCAATCGCTCGAGTTTCTGACTGCACATAGCTCAGGTATCTATTCCAGAAAAAATCTGAGTATTCCACAGCCTGCTTCAACAGGAGTACTCGTCAAGCAGCTTCGCCGCGATGGTACTATTTTCACCGGTGAACTGGTTCGAACACCGATTACCTATGGCGGAAAGAGTGCCGAACTGGTTCAGGTCTGGGATATCAGTCGTCAGGTCGATGCGGAATTGAATCTGCGTACTCTCGAACGGCGTTACCACTGGTTTATGGATCAGGTGTCGGAATCGATCTGGCGGACAGAGTTGGAAATGCCGATTCCCATCGGTCTGCCTGTGGAAGAACAGATCGAGCGATGTTACCGGTACGGGTATATCGCCGAGGTGAGCAAAAGCACTGCCCGCCTGTATGGTTATCCGAATGAACAAGCCATGGTGGGGACGCGTCTGGAAAGCCTGTTGCCTCGCAATCCCCAGAATCACGAATATCTGCGACAATTCATTCAAAATGGCTACCAGTTATCAGAAGCAGAATCGCAGGAACTTGATGCTCAGGGTAATACCATCTGGTTTCTCAATAAGCTGGTGGGTGAGGTGGAAGGCGGTTTACTGGTCCGTGCGTGGGGCACCAGTCTGAATATTACCGAACGCAAGCGAGTCGAAGCACATCAGAAACGGTCCGACCAGATGTGGCGGGATGCCCTGGAGCACGTCCAATTGCTTGCCTACTTTCTGGACAATACTGGAACCATCACTTACATCAATCCATTTTTCAGTAAATTGACCGGCTGGGAACATGATGAACTGCTGGGTCAATCGATTTACAATACCTTTCAGCCTGATTATCAGTTTCCCAGAGAGACACAGTCACAGCAAGGCAACAGTAATCTGCTCACACGCAGCGGAAAACTGCTGCAGATACACTGGAACACGACACTGATCCATGATGAGCAGGGCAAGCCTCTGGGTGTGTTCAGCATCGGTGAAGATGTCACAGAACAGCAGCGAGTACATGGCGCTCTGAAGGAAAGTGAAGATCGCTATCGCCGACTGGTCGAAGGCATGCCACTGGGGTTGTACCGTTCAACACCGGAAGGGCAATTGACCTTTGCCAATCCTGTGGTGCTCAATCTGCTTGGTCTGAGCACGGTGGAAGAAGCAGCCAGGGTGAATCTGAATCAATACGCTTATGGCCCGGCATATTCGCGGGAAGAGTTTCAAGCCCGACTGGAACGTGAAGGCGAAGTACATGGGTTGGAATTCAAGTGGAACAAGCCCGGTGGCGAAACGCTCTGGGTACGTGAGCATTCGCGTGCAATTCGAGATGAATTTGGCCAGATTCAATGCTACGAAGGAACACTGGAGGACATTACCCGGGAAAAGAAGGCGAACCGCATTTCGGAGGAACGGGAAGAGCATTACCGCATGCTCAGCCAACTGGCGCCGATCGGCATCTTCATGACCTGTCAGGGAATCGTCGTCCATGCCAATCAGTATCTGACTCGATTGCTCGGCTTCTCCAAGCCTGAAGAACTGGAAGGTATGTCACTGCTGGATCTACTGCACCCTTCTGAGAGAGAAGAAGTTCAGCAGGTATTTCTGCAAGGTCCGGAAATCTATGGCCAGCTTCCCATCCAGGAACGCAGGCTGCTGAAGAAGGATGGCTCTACGCTTTTAGTGCAGGGCCACATTGCACGCGTCCATGTCAACAATCAGCGAGGCAGCGTCATCGTTGTGCGTGATGTGACTGCAGAACGGCAAACCGAGATGGAGCGCCGACGCTGGCAGCAGCGCATCCTCGAAATGCAGAAACTCGAAAGCCTGGGATTGCTCGCAGGCGGGCTGGCTCACGATTTCAACAATCAACTAACCGTTATCCTGGGCCATGCCAATCTGCTGCAAAAGCAACTGAAGGGTAAGGATGACATACTGTCCCTCTTGGCGCCCATCGAACAGGCTGCAATTCACTCAACTGAACTCTGTCTACAGATGCTGAGCTTTGCCGGACGAGGCAGAATTCAGGTGCAGCATGTCAACCTGACCGAACTGGTGCAGGCTTCATCCGGTTTGCTCCGAATCGCTTGTGCCAAGAAAGCCAGGTTACAGTTTGAACTGGCCGATGGCCTTCCTCCTATTCAAGCGGAAGAAGCACAGTTGCGTCAGGTATTGATTAACCTGGTCAGTAATTCATCAGATGCGATGACTGGCGAGCAGCCTGGTGAAATTGTTGTTCGAACTGGTAGGCAAACCATTGATGAAACGTACCAGAATGCAGAGATGACTCTCGAACTTCCGCATGGGGAGTATCTGTATCTGGAGGTGAGCGATACCGGATCTGGCATGGATGTGAACACGCGCCGCCGGGTTTTTGAACCATTTTTTACGACCAAACCTTCAGGCCGTGGATTAGGTCTTGCAGCAGTGCTCGGTATCGTTCGCAGCCATGGTGGCGCTATTGAATTAACCAGTAAACTGCGCCACGGCTCCACGTTTAAAGTTTTTCTTCCCATCAAACGTGCGGTACGGGAAGTTATGCCTCATGCTAATCCTGAAGAGAAGGGCCAGAATATTCTGGTCGTGGATGATGATGCCAGCTTGCGGAATCTGACCAGCCGAGTACTGAAAAACCAGGGCTGGAATGTGATTGAAGCAGAAGATGGTCATTCCGCCTGCGATTTATTGCGACTGCAGGGAGGCAGCATCAGTCTGGCTTTAATTGATTTGGTCATGCCCAACATGGACGGTGTGGATACCCTGCGACAATTATGGAAACTGGAACCGACGCTGCCCGCCGTTGCCATGAGCAGCTTCGGTTCGCTTGAACTGGAAAAGAGATTTGAAGGGTTCCCACTTCGAGGCATCCTGCCCAAACCCTTCACGCCAGCTACGCTGATTCAGGCCGTGGAGCACGTACTGGGGCCTGGCACGAACCGACAAGCCAACCAGCCCACTATTTCACCAACCCCAGTTCCTTGAGTTGCTTTTGATCAACCTGAGCTGGTGCACCGGTCATCAGATCGCGGGCTCGTTGATTCTTGGGGAAGGCAATCACATCGCGGATGTTGGAAGTGCCAGCCAGGATCATGGCCCAGCGATCCAGGCCCAGAGCAATGCCACCATGTGGAGGAGCACCGTAGCTGAGTGCATTCAGCAGAAAGCCAAACTTGTACTGAGCCTGCTCCTTCGACATGCCCAGCACCGAGAACAATCGCGATTGCACTTCCGGACTGTGGATACGAATGCTCCCGCCGCCACACTCGTAGCCATTGATCACGAGATCATAAGCCTTGGCACGCACCGCACCGGGATTGCTTTCCAGCAGGTGCAGGTCTTCATCCATGGGGGCAGTAAACGGATGGTGATTGGCGGCCCACCGTAGTTCTTCCTCATCCCAGATGAACGAAGGAAAATCAATGATCCAGGCCAGCTTGTAAACAGGCTTGGTGTTATCGTAGAATTTCAGTTCAGCAGCCAGCCGGGTGCGCACCTGTCCCAGCGATTGGCAAACGCAGTCTTCCGTATCAGCAACAAACAGGATCAAGTCGCCGGCACCAGCGTTCATCAGTTGTCGAAGTTGCTGCTGCGATTCTGCTGGCAGAAACTTTTCGATGGGCGAGTTGAACTTGTCAGCTTCCACTTTGATCCATGCCAGCCCCTTGGCGCCGAAGGTTTTGACAAACTCGGTGAGTTCATCCAGTTTTTTCCGCGTGTAAGTTTCCGCTGCACCTTTCGCGCAAAGTGCCCGCACCTTGCCACCTTTGGCTAATGCATCGTGAAAGACCTTGAACTGAGTAGAAGTTGCCCAGGTGGAAAGTTCTACGATCTCCATGCCGTAACGCAAGTCAGGCTTGTCGCTGCCATATCGAAGCATGGCATCGGCATACTTGATGCGCTGGATGGGCAGAGGAATATTCACTTGATTCGTTTCACGGAAGATCGCTGCACACAGTCGTTCGATAACGTCGAAGACATCGTCCATCTCCACAAATGACATTTCAAAATCAAGCTGCGTGAATTCAGGCTGCCTGTCGGCACGCAGGTCTTCATCACGCAGACAGCGTGCGATCTGAAAATACTTGTCGTAGCCTGAGACCATCAAAAGCTGTTTGTAAATCTGAGGCGACTGGGGCAGGGCATACCACTCGCCGGGAAACACCCGGCTGGGAACAAGATAGTCGCGGGCACCTTCCGGTGTGCTGCGACCCAGCAGCGGTGTTTCGAGTTCCAGAAATCCTTCCGTATCCAGAAAATCACGAATGGTCTTGTTCATGCGGTGACGAACCGCCAGCGTTCGCTGCAGGTTGGGCCGTCGCAGGTCGATGTACCGATGTTCCAGACGCAGGTCTTCATTAGCCAGGTCAGGGTCACCCATGGTCTGGTTTTCCTGAGGCACCGACATGACATCAAAAGGCATCTGCGGACAGCGGTTAAGAACTTTGAATGCACTGGCATCAACCTCAATAGCGCCGGTGGCCAGTTTGGGATTGGATTTGCCTTCCAGTCGCGCACGCACGGTGCCCTCAATCATCAGGCACCATTCACGACCAATTTCTCTGGCCTGGGCAAGCTCAGCCCTTGATGCTTCCAGAACTACCTGGGTGATGCCATACCGATCACGCAGATCGACAAAAACCTGATCGTTATAAACGCGAGTAGTATTCACCCAGCCGTTCAATCGTACCGATTTTCCGACGTGGCTGGCACGCAGTTCGCCGCAAGTGTGAGTACGTCGCGTCAGGCTCATGATTGCTTTCTGCTCAAAAAGATAGGATAATTATTGGTTGAAGCGTCATTATAAAGGGAATACCCCTGTTGCGTAGCGTACCTCTGAAGAGGCAGTCATGTACCGTATTGTGTTCGCCTGTTTCCTGATCTGCGTCAGCTCGTTCTGGATGCTGCTGGCAGATGAAGCGGAACGCCGAGAGTTGCCGCGGGGGTTGCCTGCGCTCAGTCAGTCCAGCGATTCTCCCGCTCAAATTGAGTTGGGGAAGAGACTGTTTAACGAGAAACGGCTGTCGGCTGATGGCAGCATATCGTGTGCCTCCTGTCACGATGCAAAGCATCATTTTGCCACTGCAGATGCCAAGGCCATTGGAATTCGAAAACAGATTGGCCGTCGCAATGCACCTTCGCTGATGAACAGGGCTTTTGGAAAAGCCTTTTTCTGGGATGGTCGTGTCAAGTCTCTGGAAGAGCAGGCCCTGCTGCCAATCGAAGATCCCACAGAAATGGGGAATACGGTTGACAACGTTTTGAAAACACTCAGTGAAGACAGCAGTTACGTCGCGCAGTTTAACCAGGCATTTGGCAGTAAGGAAATTACTCGAGAGCGGCTGGCAAAAGCCTTGGCTTCGTTTCAGAGAACACTATTGATGGGCAACAGCCCGGTCGATGCATTCGTGGATGGCGACACCTCCAAGTTATCTGAATCAGCCAAACAGGGATTATGGCTGTTTGAAAGCAAAGCACAATGCTGGAAATGTCATTCGGGGAAGAACTACACCGATGAGCAGTTTCATAACAACGGAGTCAGTTGGGGAATTAAGCCAATCGATCTGGGCCGGTATGAAATTACCAAACTGGAGAAAGATAAAGGTAAATTCAAGACACCATCCCTGCGTGGCGTAGCCAAGACCGCTCCCTATTTCCATGATGGATCGTTCAGTACGCTCGAAGATGTGGTCCAATTCTACAGCGATGGCGCCAAGCCTAACCCCTACATCGATCCCATTCACAAGCCCATTTATCTCACCGACCGGGAGAGAAAAGACCTGGTGGCGTTTCTGAAGGCGTTGTCGGAAGAAGTCAAAGAGTAGCTGTTCAACATGACACCCTTGTTTTTCGTAAACTCAAAGTAGGTGCATGTTGAACAAACAGTAACTGTGGCAGGGTTATGCATGTACTCATGCATGACCCTGCGAGACGTGGAGTTGTTCACTTCCCGCAGGTTCATCCGGAGTAACGGATAACCCTGCCACGGTTATTCAACAGGGTGGTAGAGTCCTTTGTGCTTTTTGTTCCAGGTGGTTTGCGATGAACTACATCGACCCGCATATTCACATGATCTCCCGCGTGACCGACGACTATCAGCGGATGGCGTATGCGGGGTGTCAGTTGATCTCGGAGCCTGCTTTCTGGGCGGGGTTTGATCGTGGGTCGGCGGAAGGCTTTCGGGATTACTTCCGCCATCTTGTTGAAGTCGAACCCAAGCGGGCGGCTCAGTTTGGTATCAAGCATTACAGTTGGCTCTGCATCAATGCCAAGGAAGCGGAGAACGTTCAGCTATCGCGCGACGTGATCAAGCTTATCCCCGAATTTCTCAATCGCCCGAATGTGTTAGGCATCGGCGAGATCGGACTGAACAAGAACACCCGCAACGAAGCTACGGTTTTTCTGGAACATCTCGAATTGGCCATGAAGACCGATGAACTCATCCTCGTCCATACGCCTCACCTGGAAGACAAGTACCAGGGCACGCGGATGATCCTGGACATGATCAAGAGCGACAGTCGCATCAAACCCCATCGGGTGCTGATCGATCACGTCGAAGAACACACCGTCAAGCTCGCTCTCGATGCAGGTCACTGGTGTGGCATGACGTTGTACCCCATCACCAAGTGTACCCCCGCCCGTGCTGCTGACATCATCGAACGCGTTGGCACCGACCGCATCATGGTCAACTCTGCAGGCGACTGGGGTAAGTCCGATCCGCTCGCCGTCCCCGAGTTTATCCAAGAGATGAAACGCCGTGGGCATGCGGAAGAAGTGATTCAGAAAGTGGTCTACGAGAATCCACTGACCTTCTTCAGGCAGTGCCGGAGGTTTGCTGGATGAGGCCTCATAAGCTGGTCACCATAGCTCGATTTCAAGGCATCAGCACTGCCAGCCTGGCTCGCAACAGATTGGAGCAGGCGGGGATACCGTCCTTTCTTGCTGATGCGGAAACCATCACCACCGATTGGCTGCTCAGCAATGCGATGGGTGGCGTGAAACTGCAGGTTGAAGCCGGCGATGCTGACCGGGCCCGGGAAGAACTGGCTAACGATATGGATGCCGAGAGCATCGAAGCGCTGAACAGGGAAGCGGTTGAATCAGCAGACGAGGATACGGAACCCGATGCTGCCGATCCCGATGAACCGGTAGCAGAATTGTCGGAACGCGAGGAGACAGCACAGCGGGCCTGGCGTGGAGCGTTGTTGTCGCTGGCTTTTCCACCGATGTTTTATCTCATCCTGTGGATGCTCAGCAGAGTTTACTTTTCGGATCAGCCCCTGGGGCAGGAATATCGACGCAAGGCATGGTATGCCGCCATGCTTACCATACCCGTAGTCGTATTGCTCACCTCAGCGCTGTTGCTAGTGTTTGCAGAAACAATGAGCTACCTGCTCTAACTGAAAGCGATACCATGTTCCCAACCGTTATCAAATCTCTGCATCTGCTGTCGCTTGCATTATGGTCTGGAGCAGTCGTCTTTTTCTCATTCTTCGTGGCATTGCCCACCATCGACAGCATGAAGCGACTGGCACAAAGCACAGGCAACTGGCTGAAGCTCACCACCGAACAACAGGGAACCAGGCTGGCGGGCGAATTTCTCGATGTCGTCTTCACCCGCTATTTTCCGTTTCAGTGCATCTGCGGGTTGTTGGCACTCGTGACTGCCTGCTGGTGGTGGAATACGCCAGGCTGGCTTGGCAAACTGCGAGTCATTCTGATCGCACTGGCCTGTAGCGGAGCAGCGGTCAATTATTTCGTGCTGGCCCCCCGCGTGCATGACTTGCGCACCCAGCGTTACTCAGAAGACAAGCAGGTAGCTGATTCTGCCAATGCAGAGTTTGGAAAAGCACACAATTACAGTTTGATCCTCGATATGGTGGGTTTGCTCTGTGTGTTGATTACGTTGATTCTCTTCGTGATGGTTGAGCAAAGTACCCTCTCCCTCTCGGGGAGAGGGTTAGGGTGAGGGGTTTATTCTTATGGCGTAAGCCCTTCATGAAATGATCATTTACAAACAACACGAAGGGCTTCGCCATTAGCGTATCCCCTCACCCCCAGCCCCTCTCCCCAAGAGGGAGAGGGGAGAAATCGAAGTGCATTCTAGTCAGGCTCGGGTGCCATGGTTTGTGTGTACCCACACTAACCATGCTCAACGTTACTGAGTGTCATTCTGTGCTTGGGTGAAGGAAAAGGCAATTGTTTAGTTGAGTCATTCCATCCCCGTAGCATAGTCAGCCGGACATACCGGCAGGCTATGGCACCCGGGCACGTTAGCAACTTGCCTGACGTATACTCTGAATGTTTGCGAAAATGTTATTTACGATACTGTTTTGATCCGGTTCGCCATTATACGAATGTCCTACGCCGATAAGCTCAAAATTCCCTGGATGATAACTTTCGTCGAATGCCGATTTTCTAGCTTCTTCGATAAGCCCGTGAGTCCACTTAGCTGCTGTTCCAACCTTTTTTGTCAAAACGTTAAATATGACTGCATCAATATCGGTCAGTTCCAGCATCATAGTCCGTCCAGCCGTTAAGGCAAATCCATACATTAGCATCCCAAGTATCGACGCACCCAATTCGTCATTCTCGTCCACCCACCTTGAATCCGCAAGAATATGATCAACCAACTCTCCAACGCTTTTAGTCAAAGCGGCACTATTCACAGTTAATTCCTTTTTACTTAAAGATTGATTACAGAATAACTAATTGACCATGATCATAATCTTTGCCGATCCAGCCGCAAGGTATTCGGCCATTAATAATAAGCTCGTGCATTTCAAAGTAGAACGGCTCATGAATATAATTTTTGAATTGAAAACAGAAGACAATAAAGAGGATAACCCTGTCCATGGTAGCAAGTAGCTTGTCAGGCAAGTCTGCATTCATTACTTTGTCTCTAACCATGGAAGATGTAACAGCTTTAATATGATCAACATAGTCGTTATAATTTGGGTGCTTAGTCGAATCCCGAAGGCTAGTAAATTTTGGGAATAACTCTTCACGTATTCTATTCGCCGTTTCAACAAGAATTCCATTCCAGACCCTTTTGGACATCAACTCAAGCGCAGTGTGTATGTTGTCAGCAAGTGCATATTTTCCCTCGTGAATGCCGAGGGGTTGTCCGAATTTTGAAAACCAGTTTGCATTCCTTAGTTGTTCGATGACTTCCGTGGCTTCGTTTGTCAGAACGCAATTCATAAATCACCCTCAATCGTTGAACATCAAACAGAAGCCGGGTGCCCGGAATATTGACCCCAAGCGATCAACTGTGGCAGGGTCGTGTGGTACTCCACTCGACCCTGAAGTCTCGCGGAGAAGTTGCTCCTCAGCAACAGGGTCGAGAATGAGTACTTTCACGACCCTGCTGGGTGCCATCGTTTGTGTGTACCCACACTAACCATGCTCAACGGTACTGAGTGCCATTCTGTGCACGGGTGAAGCAAAAGGCAATTGTTTAGTTGAGTCTTTCCATCCCCGTAGCATAGTCAGCCGGACATACCGGCAAACGATGGCACCCGGCTCTCGTTCATGGTTCTACTCTTATAAAAAGATAGGCAGCATTGTTCCTCGAAACCACACCCTAATGTGAATACCGAACCTATCGCACAACAGAATTGTCCCTCTGAAATGAATTCCTCTCTCACCATGAATAATGGCCTGATTTTTCGTGAGCTGCTCAGGCTGGCCTGGCCGCTCATGATCAGCAATCTGTTTTTCTCCATCCAGATTGCCATCGATCGCATCATTCTGAGTAAGTACGACCCGGATACCTCGGCAGCAGCCTTGGCATCTTCCATGCTGCTGTGGATACCCATTATCTTTGTGCAGAATACAGGCAGCTACGCAACGACTTTCGTAGCCCAGTATTTCGGCGCCAAACGCTATGAGATGATTGGTCCCATCGTCTGGCAGGCACTTTACTGGAGTTTGCTGGGTGGCTTGGCTGTTCTGCTGTTGTCCTTCTTCTCCCTGCCATTGATGCAGTTGACAGGCCATTCGGAAAAGCTGGTTCGCCTGGAAGCAGAGTATTTTTATTGTTTATGTTTCACCGGAATCCCCATTTCCATCACTGCATCGGTGAGCGGGTTCTTCTCAGGCCGGGGTGATACCCGCACCGTTATCTGGATCAATGCCATCGGCTGCATCGTGAATGCGGTACTCGATTACTGCTGGATCTTTGGCAACTTCGGCTTTCCGGAAGGCGGCATCACCGGTGCAGGCTGGGCGACGGTGGCCGGGTGTACCGCATCTGCTTTGTGTGGACTCTGGCTCTTTACCCGGCATCATTTTGATGAACAGTTCAACACGATTCGTGGCAAAAGATGGAATGGCCATCTGTTCCTGCAACTGATTAAATTCGGTATGCCCAACGGCTTCCAGTCAACGTTTGATCTCATTGCCTGGACACTGTTCACCCTGATGGTGGGATGGTTTGGCAAAGCAGAACTGGCAGCCACCAGTAACGTCTTTGTCATTAATGCCTTGTTCTTTATTCCCATGATCGGTATCGGACAGGCATCCGGTGTATTCGTCGGCCAGCGGCTAGGGGAAAACCGGCCTGACCTGGCGGAGCGGGGCATCTGGATTGGTGCTATTGCTACCGTGATTTTCATGACGAGCATGGGATTGCTCACCGCTCTTTCACCGGGACTCATTCTACCTTTGTTTGCCAGTGATAAGGAACCGGAGATATGGAATGAAGTGGCACAACTGATGCCCGGCTTGCTCTGGTATGTGGCAGCGTATGCCGCTTTCGACGGGTTGAATGTTCTGCTGGCATTCAGTCTGCGTGGTGCTGGCGATACGGCATACATTTCCTGGATTTACCTGGGCTGCGGCCTGATATCGTTGGCGCTGCCAGTTTACTTGTGTTATCACTGGGGTTGGGGTTTTTATTGGGCGTGGAACTTTGCAGTGATTTACCTGATCGTTCTTCTCTGTTTCATCTTCCCCCGCTTTCTCTGGGGCCCCTGGCGGAACATGCGTGTCATCGAGCCGACCGTCATCGAATGACTTGCCTGGGTTCTACAATAGGGGAATGTTACCACTACCGAAGCTTGTACTGTTTGATTTCGATGGCACGCTGGCGGATGGCTTTCCCGGCATTGGCGATGCAGTCAATGCTGTCCGGCAAAGCCGAGGCCATTCACCACTGGAACTCGACGCGATCAAGAAACATGTAGGCTGGGGTCTGGATCACCTCATCAAACAAGCAGTGCCCGATACCGATGTAGATCGCGACATCGTGCTTTATCGTGAACACTACGCTACCACCATGCTTACCGGCACCGAATTGCTGCCCGGTGTGAAGGAGGTGGTGGATGCCTTGCATCAAACAGAAATCAGGCTGGGAGTCTGCAGCAACAAAAAGAGAATGTACACCGAGCAGCTTCTGGTGCTGCTCGGCATCATGCCACCGATCGAGCGTGTCTTCGGGCCGGATGATGTACCGAACCACAAGCCGGCGCCCGACATGCTTTATGCAGCGATGGACTATTTCAAGGCATCACCTGAAGAAACACTTTATGTGGGTGATATGATCGTGGACATTCAATGTGCCCATGCCGCGGGTGTGCCCATCTGGGCGATTCCTACCGGAGCCATGACTGCAGAACAATTGTTGGCGGAGAAGCCAACACGCCTGCTGACTTCGATGCACGATATGCTTTCCATGTTGCCGCTTAATGCATCTTAAATCGTGAATTCGGATCAGCTTCGTGTCTGATCTCATCTACTTCCTGCAGCTTTCCTTGCCCTTTGTAAAGTTGGTTGGCAGCATTGAACACCATGCCGGGAACGCTGCCGACGTTGCGGTAGCCATGTACGACACCCGGTGGAATGATCACTGCCATCGGCTTGCTTTCGCCCACGGTAGTTGTCTGAAACACGTTATAGGTTGCCGAATCAGGCCGGTTATCCCAGAGAAAAAGCTGAAAATCAGATGGGCCGATGAAGCAGAAGTAATCTGCCTGATGCACATGTTCGTGCGGCCCGCGCGAGATGCCCGGATAAGTCAGTGAACTGTACGCCATGACCGGACGATACTTTTCTGGCACTTCATCGTTGCGAAAGAACTCGCAGAGCCATCCCCGTTTATCCTGATAAATCGATAGTGGCCTTAAGATGACATCGGCAATGATGCCCGGCGTAAAACCTTCCATTGCATTTTCCCTGTTTCTGGCGGCGACGGCTATCTGCCTCATGATATGAAGCAGACAACTGATCCAAGCATAGCATTATTTATTTCGTGACAGAATCACTTTAATCGCTTGCCTGGCTGCAGTGCCCACCAGGCGATCATTCTGCACTTTCTGCAGTTCCGGGATGGCATCTTTGTCGCCGATGCGTGCCAGTATTTCGATGGTGATGTACCGCACCTGGGGTTCCAGATCTGTCAAATGAGGCATAACTGCCTTCTGTGCCGCGTTACCCATCGTTATAAGGCATTCAGCAGCTTCCTTGCGTTCGAAGTTATCCTTGAGCAGCCTGGCTACTTCCTTGCAGGAAGAAACAACCTGGTTGTCGCCAAAGTAACGCAACGCATCTTTCTTACACCAGTGATCTTTGAGCAGAGTTTCCGCATGTTGACCGATGAGTTCCCGATCTTCCTGTGCGGTTGCCCATTTCCTGCATGCTTTGAAGACCTCATGTTTTTGATGGATTTCATTGTCTTCCAGCACGTTAAGCAGGGCTTCGAGAACTGCTTTCTTTTGCGATTCAACAACGCGTATCGAAGCAATCTCTTTCACGCCGTCCATTTTTTTGAAGAAATCCTTACCCTTTAATTGGTCAAGGAGGTTATCAATTTCCGGTGAGGTATTTTGCTCCGGTGGTGGAGCTGCCTTGAATGGATTCTCAGGTTCCGACTTGGCTGGTTTTGCTTCTTTGAATGGATTGTCGGTCGACGATTCCTGGTTGCCTGCCACGGGTGTTTCATAGTAGACCATCAGCTTGGCATGGCCGAGCATGCGTTTGATCTGCTGTACTGTCCTTTGCATCCCTTCCAGTTTGCTCAGCCGTTGCAGTTGAGCTTCAATATCGCTGGTGATTTTCCGCAGCTCATTCTGTGCCTTGCGAGTGGTGGCATTGTCGGGCCGCAGTACTTTTTCCTCCTTAATTTTGGTGATCTTGAGGTGATTATCCTGCAGCTCATCAATCAGGCTGGAAAGAACCTTCAAGACTGGTTCAGCGCTTTCGCTATTGTGAATGTTGTTCAGCAAATCGGGAATCATTTTGGCACGGTTGTTGCGAGTTATCAGCAGAAATTCGAGATCCTTTCGAGCGATCTCGTCCGCATCCGGAGCAGAGTTGTTGGTAGAAGTCGGTGAACGCTTCAATTCGTTATCCATGCCTGGCTGTGGAAATACGTTCGCGGTTGCATGAGGCTGATCTGCCAGTTTCAAGTCTCCTGCCATCCCGAAAAATGTCTGGAGCAGGCCACTCTCCCGGGGCAGCATTTTCGCGAGAGACGGGTTAGACATCATTTTGCCAAAGGCCATGGACAATCGGTTTTGCAGTTTCATAATCTGTGGCAGATAATCTTCGAACAATCGGGCTTTGGTTGCTTCATCGAGTTCGGACAGCAGCGTTTTGTTCTTGTCGGAGTATTCCTTCGCTTCTTTCTGGAGTACGCGCAGTTTGTCGATAGCTGGCGCTACATCACCAGGTTCTTTGACACCTTCCAGGGTTTCAACCATTTTCTCCATGAGGGCAATGCCCTTTTTCATATTGCGTTCCGGCCCCGAGCCTCCCATCTGATCAATCAGCAGATAGATACCCACTCCAAGACTTGCTAGAAGTACCAGCCCAGTGAGTATTCCCACGATCATCCCTACAGGAATTCGATTCACACTGCTTCTGCGTCGGGGAGTCTTTTTCGTGGGAGTTGCGGATGTTGTTGCAGTGGGCATGCGATCGGCAGCAACATTCACCAGCCCTTGACATTGTGCACAGCGGACCATGGGATGCCGCGCTGCGACATCTTCGCCAATCTTGACGACAGCACTGCACTGTGGACAACGCAGCCTAACCACGGTCATGATGATTTACTCCTCAAATGAACTGCCTCAAACAGATCTAAGTACCCTCTCCCCCCTGGGGAGAGGGTTAGGGTGAGGGGTAATCATTCGTGGCGAAAGCCCTTCGTATCATGAACATTTACACACAGCACGTAGGGCTTCGCCATCAGAATATCCCCTCACCCCCAGCCCCTCTCCCCGGTGGGGAGAGGGGAGTAAGACAATATTCATGCTCAGTTTGAGTAACTGAGTTATTGTGAATGACTTTAGAAGCAGCCGCAAGTCAGAAACACCAAAAGAAACACCGCATGGATTGCCATGCGGTGCGCGGTGTGCATCAATGAGGGATGGCTTTAGTTGGGGTCTTTCTTCTTGCGATTGCGGCCTTGTGCTTCGCGGAACTTCTTGTACTCATCGAGAGTTACCTTGCCATCCTTATCGCTGTCCATGCGGTCGAACATCTTGCTGGCGAATTCAGCGTCTTTTTCCACAGCTTTCTGCATGCGGGCATCGCTGTCGACGTACTTCTTCCATTCTTCCTTGGTCACTTTGCCGTCATTGTCGGCATCCATCTTCTTGAAGGTTTCTTCAGGAGTGGCCTGTTGACGTTTCTTCTTTTCATCCTGAGCCATGCCGGGAGCACAGAACAAGAGTGCCAACGCCAAAGCCAGTACCATCTTCCACGCTTTCATCGAATACTCCTTGGTTTTGTGGTAGACTGATGCTTCCACGATGTAGGAAGCGTACGCAATCTAACCCCACCAGTTCAAGAGTAGACTGCGATTCTCATAGAATTCTCTCATGTCAAACAGGCAATTAGTAACAGGTGCAACGGGTTTGCTTGGCTCCCACCTGGCAGAACAACTGATTCAGGCAGGCCATCAGGTTCGGGCACTTGTACGACCTGGCAGCGAAACTGCCTTCCTCCGTCAGATCGGTGTTGAGTGTTCTCCAGGCGATTTAAGCGATAGGGAAAGCATTCATCGTGCCATGCAGGGAGTCGATACCGTCTATCATGCCGCTGCCAAGGTAGGCGACTGGGGCACCCGTCAGGAATTCGAGCAATATACCATTACCGGTACCGAGAATGTAGCTCAAGCCTGCATGAAGGCAGGCATCCGACGATTGGTCCACGTCAGTTCGACCAGCGCCTATGGCCATCCATCGTGGGATGCTGCTGCCATAGATGAAAGCTGCCCGCTCGGAGATCAATTCTGGGTTTGGGATGACTACACCCGTGCCAAGGTTGAAGCCGAGAAAATGCTCTGGAAAATGTTCGAGGAGCAGAAACTACCGTTGACCATCGTTCGCCCCAGCTGGCTTTATGGACCTCGCGACAGACTGACAGTTAACCGCATGTATCATTCGTTAAGACTCCGGAAAGCGCGAATTATTGGTGCAGGAAATAACCGCATGAACACGGTCTATGCAGGAAGCGTTGCCCATTGCTGCGTGCTCGCAGCGGCAAGCGACCAAGCGTTAGGCCAGGCCTACAACGCCACCTGCGATGGTGCCGTCACGCAGCGTGAATGGTTTGACCTGTGGGCTGAAGCGTTCCAGTTGCCCAAACCCACTGCAACCGTGCCTTACGCCCTGGCATTCCGGGCGGCGCTTTTTCTGGAAGCCCTGTACCGCATGAGCGGCTCCAGCAAGCCACCTTACATCACCCGCTACGCAGTCTGGCTCTTGGGCAGGCCAACGTTCTACGTGACAGGGAAAGCAGAGCGGGAACTGGGCTGGAAACCTGTAGTCACCTATGCCGAAGGTGTCAGAAGAACGGTTGAGTGGTATCAATCGCAAAGCAAATAATAACAGCCAGGCTTTCGCCTGGCTGTAAACATTGACAAATATCAGCAAGCCTTACTTGGCAGGTGCAGGAGGAGTGGTTGCAGGTGCTGGAGCAGCAGTGTCGTTCGGGTTCTTGTCGTGCGTGCTGGTGTAGGTCATCTGGGTCATGTCGAGTTCGACATCAGCAGCCTGGTCGCTGACAGTTACACTCAGTTTTCCACCCAGTTTGACTGTCATCTGGGATTCAGCAACACGGCCTGCATCTGCATCAAAGTAAACGGTACCAGATGCTTCCTTGGTATCCAGAGTGCCGGAGTTGATTTTGAAGGGCAATCCTGCAGCCTGGGTGGCAGCGGGAGGTGCGTACTTCAGGGTCGTCTTCAGGAGAATCTTGTGCAGCGTAGCAGCATCTCGCTTCTCCGTGGTATCGTAAGTGTAATCGTAGGTGGCGGTGTAGGAACCAATGGGGCCCATGTTCATGGTGCCGGTTCGCTGCCACTTGTCGTCCTTCTTTACCTTCTTGCCCTTGTCAGGCACCAGGGTGAAAGCAGGTTCTGACATCAGTTTGAGCTGTTCATCGTTGAGAATGTTGCTCAACAACAGCTTCATCTGCGGGTTGGCATCGGTCAGCTTCTTGACGAACTCCTCGCGACCTTCCACCTTGACCACCTTCATGGTGTTCGGATCGAGTGTCAGCTTGAACGTGGAGCCGATCAGTGGTTTGAAGAAGCTGGCCAGTGGATTGTCAGGAGCATCCTTGGCAGTGGAATCAAACTTGATTTCATTGCCTGAGATGTTGATCTTCATCACGACGGATTCGATCTTCTGCAGGAGAACAATCTTGCTGGCGTCAACGTCTTCAACCTTCCAGGAGAAGACAAATTCCTGTTCCTGCTTCTGATCAACGTTGGTGTTCATCACCTTCATTTTCTGTTCGGTGATGGTGCGGAGTTTCTGGTAAAGCACCTTGTCCTTGGCAAACTTCCAGGAGAGTTCCGTTTCACCGGAGGCAGGAGCAGCAGCAGGAGCCTTCGACTCGGCTGGGGTTTTGGCGGGTGCATCTTTCTTTTCCTGGGCGACGGTTGCCGTCAGGCCAAGCACTGTTGCCAGCCCCAGGACCCATAGAAATCGCTTCATCACTGCAAATACTCCTTGATTAGAACCTTAGCAAAGGTTTGATGTATGGTTATGATACCGAACAGCAAGATGAGCCATAAGTGAAATTGTTATCATCACTTCGGGCGAATGGCATTATCCGTACGGGTGATTTCGACCAGATTGTCAAAAAAGGTAGCTCCGCCGCCTAAATCTGTTACGCGGGTCGACGTGGTTACGTTCGCATTCTTACCATCTACCGTGTATTCGCTCCACCAGATACCCTGTGAAACCACCGTTCCCGCCTTCACTTCCTGGCCCACTTCAGCAACTGCAAGGTAGTTGCCCCGGTCATTATAAACCTTGACCCAGTCATTATTTCTGATTCCACGCAGTTCCGCATCCTTTTCATGCAGGATGACGGTTGCCTGGCCAGCATCACGACGCAAGCTGGCCACATTGACAAAGCTCGAATTCAGGAACGAAGGACTCGGTGGAGAAACCATCTGGAGCGGATATTTCCTCGATAATACAGGATTGGTGAGAGGATCTTCCGCGGGAGGTGTATAGGTAGGCAGCGGATCCACGCCTTGTTCAGCCAGCAATGAACTGTAGATTTCACACTTTCCCGAAGCTGTTGGAAAGTAGCCCGTCGCAAACGGAGCATAATCAACGGGGATATTGAGCCGAACAGGGCCTTCCTTCTTTAATCGCTCCAGAGAAATACCTGCCAACGGATTTTCTGCACCCTCGGGTTTGCGTTCCGGTTTGACCAAGGCATCGGCAGGATGTGGTGTTGGCTGGAGTAATTCGCGAGCCAGATCTTCATCGGTTAGATCAAAAAGCTCAGCAGGCAACTGCATGGCACGAGCAAGCAGGCGGAAAACATCCGTATTCGATTTGCATTCGCCTAACGGTGCGATGACCGGTTCATTCAACTGCAGGTAGCAGTGACCATAGGAATGATGAAGATCAAAATGTTCCAGTTGCGAAGTCGCAGGTAGAACAATATCTGCCCACTTGGCGGTATCGGTCATGAACAGATCATGGACCACGGTAAACAAATCTTCCCGGGCTAAACCTTTCCAGACCCGTTCCACATCAGGACAGATGGCAGCAGGATTGGAATTGTAAACATAGAGTGCCTTCACAGGCGGTCCAGGCAACTCGCCATTCAGAGCCTCTGCCAGGTTGACCATATTAATGGTGCGTGTGCCCGGCGGTATGAGATCAGGTCGTTCCAGCCGATGCCCAGGCAAACCATACAGTTTGCTGGTACTCAATAGCGCCCCACCACCTTGGTCACGCCAGGCACCCACCACTGCAGGCAGTACACAGATAGTGCGAACAGCCATGCCTCCGCCATAGTGTCTCTGCAGACCATAGTTCAGGCGAATAAGGCTGGGGCGTTTCGTTGCATATTCCCTTGTCAACTGTTCCAGATCGCTGACCGGTATACCGGTGATCTGTGAGACTCGATCAGGTGGGTACTCCTTCAGCACACGTTCACGCAGAGCCTCAGCGCCGATGCAATGATCTCGAAGGAAGGCATCATCCTGCCAGCGGTTCTGGAAAATCAGATGCATCATGCCCAGAGCCAGGGCGCCATCAGTGCCCGGGCGAATGGGAATCCACCAGTCGCTGCGGGCAGCCGTTTTGCTTTTGAATGGATCGATCGTAATGATTCTTGCACCCAGCTTGCGGGCCTGGTGCATGATCGACCAGAGATGCATGTTGGTCACGCTGGTGTTGGAGCCCCAGTTGATGATGCATCGGCTATGAATGACGGTTTCTGGATCGATGGCGGCACGGGTTCCCAGCGTGTAGGTGCTCCCAACAGTTCCCGCGGTGGCACAGATCGTTCGATCCAGCAGACTGGCTCCAGACAGGTGGAAGAAACGTCGGTCGAGACTGTTGCCTTGCAGTTGCCCCATGGTGCCTGCGTAGCTGTAAGGCAGGATTGACTGTGGGCCGTCACTCGATTGCGATATCGAGGTAAACCTGTTCGCAATGGTATCGATGGCTTCCTGCCAGGTAATGCGGGTAAATGAACCATCTCCCTTGGGGCCTATGCGTTTCAGCGGGAACATCAGCCTGTCTGGATGATAGACACGTTCGAGATATCGATTGACTTTGACACAGAGGAATCCGCGGGTGAAGGGATGGTTTTTGTCGCCTCGCAAATCGATGGCTCGACCATCAGAAACGTGAACCGTCATGCCACAGGTATCTGGGCAATCGTGCGGACAAACTGCGCGATGAGTTGTCGAACTGCGAGGAGACAACCATTGTGAAGAGTCAGCCTGGCTCATGGAAAAGTTCCCTGAAATAGTGCTCTTTTTGAACCTCATCATGATTTTGTAATATTTTTGCGATTCTCGCAGCTTTCGCTTGATATCCGTTCTCTCAACTGTTACAAATGGTTATCGTCAGAAAATAATATCAGGTGTGTGGCCTGGTATGTCACGGAATCTTGGCATTGTAATTGTTCATGCAGCAACCGCGACCTGACAACCGGGATTTCTCGGGCTCTCCTTATAGTTCGGAGGTTTTGCACATGCGGAGGACTCTGTTCGCCAAAAAGCCTTGTCACCAGCCGAGGCGGATGGGCTTTACGCTCATCGAATTGCTGGTAGTAATCGCCATTATAGCGTTATTGATGGCACTGTTGCTGCCTGCCATCCAGAAAGTGCGTGAAGCAGCCAACAAGATGTTGTGTGCTTCGAACGAAAGGCAGATCGTCATTGCTTGCCATAATTACCATGGTGATTTTGGAAGATTGCCACCAGGCAACCTGGGGCCAATTCCTGCCAATGCGCCCTCGGGCAGCCTGACCGATGCCAATGGTTCTCACGTAGGATTGCTGGCCATCATCCTGCCTTACATTGAAGGTGATAACATCTTCAAGGTCTTCAACCCGTTGGTGGTTCTTGACGTGACCCGTAACGGCATCCGCTGGTATGCATTGCCCAATTTAAGTGATTCTACCATCGTCTACAACATTGCCCGCTCGAAGATCAAAGTTTATCAGTGCCCCAGCGATGGCATGGACAGCGACACGGCAGACGCTTCCACTTCTGCGTGGGGAACTGGAACCAACGTGGTTGGCGTAAACATGTTTAACAATCTGGCTGCTCCACTGCTGCGCATTGGTGCTGGCACTGCAGGTATTGCTAACGGTACTGCCAGCCAGGCTGAAACGCTCGGCACCACCAATTACATCGGTGTGAATGGTGCTTCTGGTCTAGGAGACGACGTCGGTGGTGCAAATCCCAATCCACTATTCACCGGTCACGGTGCGTTTGGTCTGAATACCTTTGTTGGCATCTTCACCAATCGTACCAATCTGACTCTTGGTCAGTTGGCCGTGCAGGATGGTACCAGCAATACCATTGCACTGGCTGAAACGGTCGGCGGTCGCCTGTTAGGTCGCCGAATGTACCACCTGACCTGGATGGGTGTAGGCTCTGCAGGTATGGTTCTCGGCTTACGTCAGGGTAATGTTGATCACTCTCCATTTAATGGCGCCAGCATGCATGCCGCTGGTATCAATGCCTGCTTTGGAGACGGTTCAGTTCGTACTGTCAAGTATGGCAACACCAACATCTGCCCACAGGCCAACAATCCTGCTTCTATCGCCACTGCGATTCCTACTTCACCCGATTGGTTTACTCTGATGTGTCTGCTTGGCCGTCGCGATGGTATCAACCGTGATTTTTCCAGTTTACTTGACTAAGATGAGTCTCCGTAAACTATAATCAATGCAGGCTAAATGCGGCTCCTCTAGCCGCATTTAGTCTTAATAACCCCCCCTTTTCATGAAGGAACTCAGAATGCGCTTACTCAGTCTTGCCTTGCTGGTTTGCAGCCTGGCTCTTGCAGGTTGTGGAAACGAAGCCAAGGTAGCTCAACCTAAAGATACCGTTCCCCCACCGAAGGCAGATGAGATTATTGGTGGAGGCACACCGATGCCTGCCGCCAAGACACCCGCCAAGACACCTGCCAAGCCTGCCGGTAAATAACTGCTCGATTCAGGTTTGTAGACACCCCGGAATCAGTCTGCCGGGGTGTTTTCGTTAATCCATAAAATACTGAGATCTATTACTGCGTTGATGCTTCTTTTATGCTATCTTTGAAGAGGCTATAGTCGAGAAATCGACATTCGTCTAATTTCATCATAACCTCATTACTGACTGAGGAAATCAGCATGCGGCTTCTTTGTTTTGTCTTTCTTGCTGCATTATTGTCTATAGCTGGTTGTTCATCCGAGGCCAAGGTGATCTATCCTACGGATACTGTACCACCACCCCGGCCTGAAGACATTATTGGCGGTGGCACACCCATGCCAGCAACCAAGGCTCCCGCCAAGCCAGCCAAGTAATGATCAATCCCCTGCTTCAATTCTCCGGACCGCTCTTAATTCCAGACTAACTGGTTGCGGTATTGCCAGTATTGCTCCGGCGTTTCGCACAACAACTGTAACTTGCTGTTCCATTCCGGTTTCCAGCTGACCTCCAACGCCTGCACATTACTGTGAAGATGATCAACCGCAGCTGCTCCAGACAAAACCATGTCTGCCCAGGGTTGCTGCAGGATGGCAGCCAGCGCTATGGCATCAGGTGTATATCCCAAAGAATGGCAAAGTTCTCCCAGTGAAGAGTCCCTGGAGATTCCCCGCTGCGTCAATCGGCCGTTAGCCAATCCTTCTTTCACCATCACCATCCAGCCTTGTAGATGTGCTGCAGCAAGCATCGGACCGACGCTGCGCTCGTGTAGATTCCAGGTTGCCTGCACACTGCCAAAAAGTGATTCTTCACCTCGTTTGATCAACATAGCTTTTTCCAGAGTATCGCTTTGTCTAGCACCACTGAGTGATAATCCGATGATCAAGCCGCCGTCGCGCAGGCGCGCCAGTTCATCCAGCACTTCACAATTTTCGAGAACACCACTATCCAGTGTTGCAGAGTGAATCTGATACAATCGCAACCAGTGTCCCAGGTAACCGCTGCTCTCAGCCATCTGTCTGCGCAGCGTTACCAGGTTGTGGCTTTTGATTTCATGCTGAGGAGCATCGACCTTCCAGTCAGCAGTATAGGTGTAGCCCCACTTGGAGCTGACAAAAACTTCATCACGGGAAATATTGCGAATCCGCAGCCACTGGCTGAGAAACTCTTCACCCGCGCCGTAAGAACGGGCAACATCAAAACTGCGAATGCCCGCAGCCCAGGCTGCGTCGAGAACCTGAATCGCGTGGAGCATCATGGCTTCCCGCGTCCGTTCTGCAGGCAAGTCCTCCTCGTGTCCCAGAGTCATGTAGCCCGGTCGACCGAGAGCTGCCAGCCCCAACCCCATGCGGGTATAGGAAACCGTTTTGCCCTGAACTGTTTTGGTGAGGATTTTCACGCACGGTTCTCCTGGAGATGCTGTGCACATGCTGCAGGCAAGCCTGGCCCGGCATAGATCATCCCACTGTAGAGTTCCACCAGTTGCGCCCCGGCACTGACCAGTCGCTCGGCATGTTCCGGTGCAGTAATGCCTCCACATCCCACAATCAGCATCTCCGGGCCAACAATATTTCGTAAGTGTTCAATGATTTGTATCGCCATGGGTAATAGAGGTGCGCCTGAGATGCCTCCTGCATCGCGCTGCAAGAGTGTTTGTGTTGCTCTGGTCGAGGTGTTTACTGCAACCCAGCCATCGCAGGCATTGGATGAAAGAATAGGTTCAACCAAGGCGCGCAAACTGGCATCAGTCCATGCCTGCTTGTCAGGATCATCGGGTGGGAGTTTCATCAGCAACGGCAGTTTGCGACCAGCTTGTTGCTCCAGAGTCTGCAGTTTCTCCTTAACAGGCAGGATCAGTTCCGAAGTCAAACGTGGATCGCTCAGCAATCCGCGAAGCCCGGCAGTGTTGGGTGAACTGAGATTGATGACAAAAAAATCGGTATGTTCCGCGAGTTGATCCACCAAGGCAAGCAGTTCCGCCCTGGCAACGTTCAAATAACTTTCGGGTGAATTGCATTGCTTGAGATGCCCGGGGTGCGGCCCGATGTTGCACGCCACCAGCATACCTTCTCGTTTCGCTGTCGGGAACCGTTTCAACCGTTCCAGAACTGCCTGCACACCATCGCTGGGGAACCCCAGTTTGTTCCAGATGCCTTGGACTTGTGAGAGTCGTTCCAGTCGAGGTTTGGGATTACCTGGCCAGGGTTCCACCAGGATGGTGCCCACTTCCACAAATCCCACGCCGAGTCGTTCGATGCCGTTGAGTGCGGTAGCGTTTTTATCGAAACCTGCAGCAATGCCTACACAGTTGCGAAAGGTTAAGCCGTTCCACGTAAACGGATCATGTATCGTTTTAGCCCAGCGAACAGGCAGCTTCAGCAGTTGCAGGCCAGCTGCATGGGCGATTTCTGGAGGTAGGCATCGAATCAGGGGGCCAGCAAGATGATACATACTCACATTGTATAGCTGTGAATCATCAACGGGCTTCGTTCATGCGTGAGAACAATCGCTTGGCATTTCCGGTAGTCAATGCATCAAGCTCCTGCAAGCTGATGCCACGAGTATCAGCAACACATTGTGCCGTATGCATCACATGAGCTGGTTCGTTTTTCTTGATCACACCACGTAACGGCACCGGCGTAAGGTACGGTGCATCCGTTTCTACCAGAATACGGTCAGCAGGCACTTGAGCAGCATAGCTACGCAGCTTGTCAGCATTCTTGTAGGTCACCACACCTGAAAACGACAGGTACAATCCCATTTCCAGGCAGGCATCACCAAAAGTCGGACTTCCAGAGAAGCTGTGCATCACACCCAATATCGGGCCTTGCAGTTCGTACTCCTGCTTCAGCATCTTCAGCATGTCGCCATCCGCTTCCCGGCAATGAATCACCACAGGTAGCCCTGTTTTTCTCGATAACTCCAGATGCCTGCTGAAGTAATCCTGCTGCAACGGGAACGGAGTGTTGTCCCAATAACGATCCAGACCTGTTTCGCCCAGCGCCACCACGCGAGGTTCATCCACCAGTTTCACCACGCCTTCCCAATCTCTAGGTTGAGCTTCCTGTCCATAATTGGGATGAATACCCACGCTGGCAAAAACGCCACTGAATGACTGTGCTAACTGAACACACTGGCGGGCTGAACCATATGATGTTGCGATGGAAATCATGTTGAGCACACCAGCCGAGTGTGCACGCTCAACGACTGCTGCCACTTCGCCTCGCAGTTTATCATCGTCCAGATGGACATGGGTATCGATCACAGAGTGGTTCCTGTTGTGATGTTGTCTGCGTTATTGTAGTGGCTTGAAGTGGAACAAATCGTTAGCCTAGTCAAAGCGGTGCGAGTAAGCTGATATCACAATGCAGCTAAGTGTTAACGCATTGATATCGTGCGAATCGGGTGCCACGGTTTGCGTGTACTCACGCTAACCGTGCCAATTCACCGAATAGACACTTTTCGGGCATACTTAGGCGGACGAGGTAGATCATGAAGCTGGCAGTTCCCCGCGAAACGGTACCGGGAGAAACGCGAGTGGCCCTGGTGCCTGAATCGGTGAAAAAACTGGTCGGTGCTGGTTTCCAGGTCAGTGTCGAAGAAGGTGCAGGTAGCGCTGCGGGGTTTGCTGATCAACTTTATCGCGATGCAGGAGCCACCATTGAAAGCAGTGCCGATGCGTTATTTAACCATGCAGATTTTATTCTGAAAGTATCCGCACCGACCGTGGATGAAGTCAAGCTGTACCCATCACAAGCCAGGCTGCTGACTTCCCTGATGCCTACCCGACATATCCCCGCAGTGCAGGCTCTGGCTCAGCGGGGTATCACCAGTTTTTCCACCGATGCCATTCCGCGAACCACCCGTGCCCAGGCCATGGACACGCTTTCCTCGATGGCCAACATTGCAGGCTACAAAGGCGTGTTGCTGGCAGCAGTGGAGTTACCTCGTTATTTTCCGATGTTGATGACTGCTGCAGGCACGGTGATGCCCGCCAAGGTTTTTGTGATTGGCGCCGGTGTTGCCGGTCTCCAGGCAATTGCAACTGCCAAGCGATTGGGTGCACAGGTTTTTGCAACCGATGTTCGCCCTGAAGTGAAAGAACAAATCGAAAGCGTCGGAGCCAAGTACGTTGGCATAGAATTGAAGCAGAGCGCTGCAGCAGGTGGTGGCTATGCCAAGGAGCTTTCAGAAGAAGACAAAGCCCGACAGAAACAGATGCTGGCAGAGCAGTGTGCTGTTTCTGATGTGGTAATCACTACCGCACTCATCGGCGGAGTGTTTGCACCCAGACTCATCGGCGAAGACATCGTAAAATCAATGAAGCCCGGCTCCATCATCGTCGATCTGGCCGCCGACGGCGGCGGAAACTGCGAATTGTCCCAGCCAGGGTTTCTTGTTCCCCTCTCCCCTCTGGGGAGAGGGGTTAGGGGTGAGGGGAGAGAGCAAGGCGGAGTTACCACTGTCCATGGTGTCAAAATCATCGCCCCACTTAACCTGCCCGCTTCCGTTCCTAACCATGCCAGCCTGCTCTGGTCTCGCAACCTGACCAGTTTTCTGTTGGCCTTCTGGAAAGACAAGAATTTCCAATTCGATCTCAACGACGAAATCCTCCGTGGCAGCCTGATCACCCACCAGGGTGAGGTGATGCACGCCAAGACGAAGGAGTTGATCAAGCCATGATTGCATCCTCTACCACCATCGACTATATGTCGATGCTGTTTGTCTTCATGCTGGCTACCTTCATCGGGATTGGTGTTATCCGGAGGGTCTCGCGGCTGCTGCACACGCCATTGATGTCGCTGACCAATGCCATTTCCGCCATTGCGGTAGTGGGAGCCATCATCGTGGCGGGTGGCGAAGAGTACCCCACGTATGTCCGAGTGCTCGGAGCCATTGCCCTGTTCTGCTCCATGACGAACATTGTTTCAGGCTTCATGATCACCGAACGCATGCTCAAGATGTTCAAGACGAAAGAGGAGGCAAGATGATGCACCCCTACGTCATTGAATTCATCTATCTGATAGGCACCGGGCTTTTTATTTTCTCCCTGCACTGGATGAGCGATCCGAAGACCGCACGAAAGAGCGTTGCCGCCGGTGCACTGGGTATGTTGCTGGCGATGCTGGCAACCTGGGCCAGACCCGAAGTGACCCGGCATCTCTGGGTGCTGATTCCCCTGGCTTTAGCCATCGGGCCTGGCATGTGGCTGGCCAATGTGCCTTTGACTGCAGTACCGCAGCGAACCGCCATCTCCCATGCCTTCGGTGGCCTGGCTGCCGGGCTGGTGGGAACCGCCAAGTATTTCCACTGGTACAACAGCGAGCCGGAAATGCTCACGGCATTTCGCATGGGTGCCATCATCGTTGAAATCATTCTTGGTTACCTGACATTTACCGGCAGCTTGATTGCTGCTGGTAAACTGCAGGAAATCAAATGGATACCGCAAAGGCCTTGGGTCTACAAAGGTCAAAACCTGGTCAATCTGGGTGCATTTGCACTGGCACTCTTGCTGGGAATTCTGCTGGTCATATGGCCTGATTCTGCCTTTTCACCAGTGCTGTTCATTCTGTTATTGATCCTCTCCCTCAATTTCGGCTGGATGCTCGTGATGCCTATTGGTGGAGCGGACATGCCCACGGTCATTGCCATTCTGAATTCGTATGCCGGCCTTTCTGCAGTGGCGATGGGTTTTGTGCTCGATAACAAACTGCTGATCACTGCAGGTGCACTCGATGGTTCCAGCGGATTGATTCTCTCCATCATCATGTGCAAGGCGATGAACCGCTCGTTCTTCAATGTGCTCTTTGGCGCCTTTGGCCAGGTGCAGGAACAGAAATCTGGCGGCGAGCAGAAAGAATATAAGTCCGATACACCCGAAAACGCAGCAGCCATGATGGAGCAGGCCAGCTCCGTGGTGATTGTCCCCGGCTATGGCATGGCAGTAGCCCAGGCACAACATAAAATCCGTGAACTCTACGATGCACTCAAGAAACGGGGCATCAGTGTCAAATTCGCCATTCACCCCGTGGCAGGTCGCATGCCAGGTCACATGAATGTGCTCTTGGCCGAGGCGGAGATTCCTTACACCGATCTTGTTGAGATGGAAGATATCAACCACGACATGGCACAGGTCGATGTCTGCCTGGTGGTAGGCGCCAATGATGTGGTAAACCCTGCCGCCGAGCATGACAAGAGCAGCCCGATTTACGGCATGCCCATCATCCAGGCGGAGAAAGCCCACACGATCTTTGCCATCAAGCGCAGCAAAAACCCGGGCTTCGCGGGCATCGATAATGAACTCTACTTCAACGACAAAACCTGGATGCTCTTCGGCGACGCCAAGGCGGTGGTAGGGGAACTGGTGAAAAGCCTGAGCGGCGGCGGAGGCATTCACTAAGTGCCCACGCTAACAGTTTGTGAATGATAGTAGTCCTCTCTCTCCGAGAGAGGACCAGTCGTGCAAAATCATGGTGCTTTTTGTTAGTCGCTCTTAGATATCCAGGCGCATCCGTTTTTTCTTCTTTTTCTTCTTGGATTTGGCCTCAGGGATAAACCATTTTCTCAGCCAACCCCGTTTGTACAGTTCCCAGCCAACGGTAATGGGGAAAGCCAGCAAGCCGACAAATAAGAGAGCCATCCAGCCTTTCCAGAAGCCGCTGACGCGGTTAAATTCCGCAAACCCACCGGTGATGACGGCATAGCCGCCAATGCATCCCATGATGAGAAGCAATATCAGTATGAAGAGTGACTGTGCTTCGGATTTGCGAAACGCGCGAAATTCAATCCAGGTCAGAACTAGCGGAAATGCAAACACCACAGGCAATAGCAGCAACCCAAGTACAGGGTTACCCGATTGGCTGGCAAGCAGGTTCATGACGTGTACTCCCGGGAACATTTCCCTAAGCACTTAACTGGCGCATTCAGGCCGTCTTACGATGCCCCGCCTTTAATTCTGCGATGCCCCTCCACGCAACTGCCGCCACTGGGGAGCATCTTGCCTGGGTTGCACAGACCTGTCGGATTGAACGCCTGCCTCAGCTTTACCATCGTTTCAATGTCAATCGGCGAGAACATCTTATCCATCAGGTCGATCTTCTCCACACCGATGCCATGTTCGCCTGTGACGCTGCCACCCTGCGTGATGCACTCTTCCAGAATTTCGTGGCTGGCAGCCAGCACATTTTTGACCTGTTGTGGATCACGTTCATCAAACAGCATGGTCGGGTGAAGATTGCCATCGCCAGCATGAAACACGTTGGCAATCATCACCTGATGCTTGTCGCCAATCTCACGAATCTTGCGGAGCATGTAAGGCAGTTTAGTGCGGGGTACAACACCATCCTGCGTGCACAAACTCGGAGCGAGTCGCCCCATGGCGCCAAATGCCTGTTTGCGGGCTTTCCAGAGCAGCAGTCGTTCTGCTTCATTCCTTGCTCGCCGTACTTCTCGCGCACCATTCTGTTTGGCAACTGCTTCAATGCGATCCGCTTCTGCGTCCAGCCCTGCTTCAACTCCATCCAGTTCCATGATGAGCACAGCTTCCGCATCGAGTGGGAAACCGAAGTGAAACGCTTCTTCGAGTGCTCCCATGATAGGTCGGTCAATCATTTCGAGTGCTGCAGGTACAATGCCCGCCGCGATAATTCCACTGATGCAGTTCGTGGTATCATCAATGGAATCAAACACGCCCAGCAGCGTGCGAACCGCTTGCGGATTGCGAGTGAGTTTCACCCAGATTTTCGTGACAACGCCAAACGTGCCTTCCGAGCCGACAATGATGCCGGTGAGATCAAGGCCTGGAGCTTCCCCCAGTGGCCCACCCGTCTGAATCTCTTCGCCATCAGGCAACACCAGTTCAACCCCCAGGACATGGTTGACCGTGACTCCATATTTCAGAGTATGTGGCCCGCCGGAGTTGGTGGAGACATTCCCTCCAATCGTGCAGGCACCCTGGCTGCTAGGGTCGGGAGAAAAATGCAAACCATGCCCAGCGACATGCCTGGTCAGCCATAGATTGACAACGCCCGGCTCCACGACCGCATACTGTTCCTCCACATTCACTTCGAGGATGCGTTTCATGCGGGAAAGCGCGATCATCACGCAGCCATCAACCGAAAGAGTGCCTCCTGCCAGGCTCGTACCAGCGCCTCGTGGAACAAAGGGGATGTTCGCCTGGTGACATAACTTCACAATGGCGACTACATCTTCAGTATGACGAGGAAAGACCACCACGCCTGGCTTTTTGCGTTCAATGGTGTAACCATCGCATTCATACGAAGCCAGGTCGCTGGATGCAGTCAGGACATTGTCCCGGCCTAGCACCGTCTGCAGTTGGCGAACAAACGAAGTATCGACGGATTGTTGCGGTGGTGAAGTCATGCTTCCAAGATACAGCAGCAACTGCTGGCAAGCTAGATTGTTTTGCAGCACGTTGAATGTTCTGAATCCGTGCCACACTCCAGTCACTGTACTCAATGGATGGGGTGTGCTGCGCGCATGAGATGACGACACTACTCACCTATGCGAAACGAGTAACACGGTTAGTGCTTCGCAACCACACCCCGACGAGTACGTCGGAGTGTGGCACAAATTCGGAATATGAAAACGCACTTTGTCATTGCATCACAATGACTTAGCCTTTAACTTGAATCCATGCCTATTCGTACATCAATGCTATCTCCTGAGTTCATGGGAAAGCTGGAACAACTGGAATTGATCGCCCGTCGGCTACTTCTCGGACGGTTCAAGGGCGACCGCTTGAGCAAACGCAAAGGCACGAGCGTAGAGTTTGCCGATCACCGGCATTATGTCGTCGGAGATGATTTCCGCTTCCTCGACTGGAACCTCTATGCCCGGCTCAACAAGCTGTTCATCCGGCTCTATCAGGAAGAGGAAGACCTCCAGATCAACATTCTGGTAGATGTCAGCAAGTCGATGGAGTTTGGTGAGCCAACTAAGCTGCAGTATGCCAAGCAGATCGCAGCAGCGTTGGCATATATCGGCCTGGTAAACATGGATCGTGTCAACTTGGGCGGATTGAGTGACACTTACCTGCCTGGCCCACATACGTTGCGGGGCAGAAAAACGATGCCTCGCGTGCTTGAATTTCTCGATGATCTTGAACCAGCATCACAAGGCAACCTGACAGCAGCTATCAAATCGTTCTGTGTACGTGCAGGCAGCCGAGGCATTGTGGTGTTATTGACAGACTTTCTCGACAAGACTGGTTTTGAGGAGCCGCTCAAAATGCTGGTTGCTCGCAAAATGGAGTGTTATGTCGTGCAGATTCTATCGCCGGAAGAAATAGACCCTGGCTTGCAAGGCGACCTGAAACTGGTGGACGTAGAAGATGACGACTTGGCTGAAATATCGGTGACGCCTGCCTTGATTCAGCGGTACAAGAAGAATCTTGCGGCCTATCAATCAGCCATCAGCACCTATTGCCGACAGCGAGGCATTCAGTTCATGACCAGCAGTACGCAGGAGCCATTTGATAAGTTGGTGCTAACCCAGCTCAGGCAACGTGGCTTGGTGCGTTGAAGAATCTGTGCCACACTCCGGCATGTACTCATGACGGGGTGTGGTTGCGGGAACATGAGCCCATCTCATCTAATCAGAGTGACGCTACGAGTGAATGCAGCACACCTCGACGTGAGTACCTGTCGAATTGTGGCACGAATGCCGAATGTCACATGTTCAAGGTTACCGTTGGTTTATTGTAGTGGCGATTAAGCCGTCCGCTCTTTCATCCATGCTTTCGGCTTCAGTTTGCGGCTTTTCTCTACCAGTTCAATAACTTTCTTGGTGATCCCTGCCTCATCCAGACCGAGGTCATGCAGTAGTTCGTGTCGTTCGCCATGCTCCACAAAGCGATCAGGCAGACCCAGACGAGTGATGTGTGAAGTATCCAGCCCGGCCTGGTTGGCTGCTTCCAGAACGGCGCTGCCAAAACCGCCTTCGAGAGTGCCTTCCTCGATGGTGATGACAAAAGGCAACTCGCGAACTGCACGCAGAATGGTTTCCTGATCCAAAGGCTTCAGGAACCGGGCATTGATGATGCCAATGTCCAGTCCCTTTTCTTTTCGCACCCGTTCAGCGACACGCACACACTCAGGCATCAGGGTACCGTAGGCAATGATGGCCCCATCCAGACCCCAGTCGATGACTTCAGCCTGGCCAAGTTGCACCGGTGCTGGGGCACGTTCAACCGTTTCCAGGTTGGCCTTCGGGTAGCGCATGGCCACGGGGCCGTTATGAGCGACCATGAAGTCCATCATGGGGGCGACGTCGTGTTCATCGCCTGGGGCCAGGATCACAAAATTGGGGAAGATACGCATGTACGAATTGTCGTACGTGCCGTGATGTGTCGGCCCATCAGGTCCGGTCAGTCCACCACGATCGAGGCAGAAGATGACATGCAGATTCTGTAAGGCCACTTCCTGGAAAATCTGATCGTAGGATCGTTGCAGGAACGTTGAGTAGATAGTGACAATCGGCTTCATGCCTGCCTTAGCCATACCAGCGGCAAAAGCTACTCCGTGCGATTCACAGATGCCTACATCGAAAAATCGCTTGGGGAAATCTGCACGCACCTTTTCCAGCTTGTTGCCCTGGCACATGGCTGCAGTGATGACCGCAACTTTTTGGTCACTTTCCATCACGCGATGAATGCTGCTGGAAACCGCATCGGTGTAAGCCTTGGTGCCTCCCGATTTCAGGCTGAGAATCTGCCGTTCCGGCCCCACTTTTTCAATAACAGGCGGTGTGTGATATTTGACAGGATCTTCGCTGGCTTCGGGTACGCCATGTCCTTTATTGGTGAGAACGTGTAGAAGCACCGGCCCATCGAGTTGCTTCATGTCGCGAAGCACTTTGCGTAGTTGAGTCAAATCGTGGCCATCAATGGGGCCGAAGTAGCGGAAGCCCAGTTCTTCAAAGAGCATTCCGCCGGTGAGGGTCGCTTTCAGCCCCTCGCGCATCTGGTGCAGAGCCTGGTTAGCCATGTTGCCAACAATGGGCACCTTGGACAGGATGTCAGAAATCAGTGCCTTGGAATCGCGGTAGAAGGAACTGACACGGGCACGATCGAGGGCACGTGCCACCGAACCGGTGCGTGGGCAGATGGACATCTTGTTATCATTGAGGATAACCAGGAACTTCTTGCCAAGTTCACCAGCGTTGTTGAGTGCTTCGTAGGCAATGCCGGAGGGCAGGGAACCATCGCCGATAACGACTACGGAATGTCGTTCGCTTTGGCCCATGAGATCATCTCCAGCTTTAAGTCCGATGCCACTGGAAATGCTGCAGGCGGCATGACCGGTCATGAACAGATCGTAGGGGCTTTCTGCAGGGTTGGGGTAACCCATCAAGCCGCCCTTGGTGCGAATGGTGTGGAACTGCTTGTACCTTCCGGTGATGAGTTTGTGCGGATAAATCTGATGGCCTGTGTCCCAGACCAGTCGATCAAACCGGAAATCATAACTGAGGTGCAAAGCCAGGCACAATTCAACGACGCCGAGGTTGCTGGCAAAGTGTGCCGGGCGTGTGGTCAGCACGCGCACCAGTTCATCACGTATTTCCTGCGTGAGTTGCTCCAGTTCCGGCTCGCTCAATCGATGCAGATCAGCAGGAGATTCAATCCGTGAGAGCAAAACGCTCATGAAAACCTCATCGAACACAAAAAGCATACATGCAGGGAACAGGCATGACAGACATCATTCTATTGCCAGACCTTTACTTTGCGTTGTAAAGTTACCGTATCCGCCAGAAATTGCAAGAGAAACTGGGTAACATCTTCCTAACGCTCACTGACTACCTGACTTAAAGCAATCTATTCTGCCTTGTACGTCACCCGGCATGAACTAGAATTAGGGCTGATGGACTGTGCAAATCCCTGAAGGATTGAGTCATGATTCCTCCCGTATTAGCCCCGCTGTTTAAGTATCTTGATGCATGCGATGAGCCTGTTGACCTCGCCAGATTGGAAGCATTGCTCAAATCTGCTCATATTACTAGGGAAGATCTGAAAGAATATGTTCAGTTCAATGAAACAACGTATCGCCGCAATCGCATTCGACTGAGCGACTGGTACGAATGCCTGGTCCTGTGCTGGAAGCCTGGACAGAAGTCCTACATTCACGATCATCGTGGTTCCAGTTGCAGCTTCAAGGTAATTCAGGGAACTGCAAAGGAAATTATCTGTGCCCGCACAGGACGAGTAACTGATTTGCCACTCGTCAGGCCCATTGATACCCGCACCCTGCCTGAGGGTTGTGTCTGCGGATCGCTGGCAGCTCACATCCATGAAGTGGTCAATCCCAGCGATGCGACAGATCTGATTACGCTTCACATCTATTCGCCACCGCTGAACATGCAGATTTATGACTACGATGAAGAGGCTCAGGAGACATTCTGCCCTGAAGGTCGTGCGCTGGAATACAGCATATGATCAAAGCCTGGGTGAGTTATCTGCCCGGCTGGGCCATCATGGTGGTGCTGTCCCTGATTGCCATGGGTATCTCGAAACTGGTAGTCATAGGCGGCAAGGAACCACTCGAAGCATCAGCTCTTGTCGTAGTGCTCGGCATTATCCTTCGAAATACCTGGAAGATTCCTTCTCAGTGTTCTGCAGGCATCAAGGCTGCTGAAAAGCTACTGGTGTTAGGCATCATCCTGATGGGGTTTGGTCTCAATTATCAAAAGGTATTCAGCGAAAGTCGCGATATCCTCACGCTGATCGTTGTCACGATGACCGTCGGTTATGTGTTGATCTATCTGCTCAGCCAATGGGCTAAACTGTCGCAGAAACTCGGAATACTACTCTCGGTTGGCACCTGTATCTGTGGTGGCACTGCCATCGCACTTATTGCTCCCATCATCAAAGCGAAAGAAGAAGAAACGAGTTACAGCGTTGCAGTGATTGCCTTATGGGGTGTAGTCGCAGTTTTGCTGTATCCCCTGGTAGCACAGTCGCTCGGCATCAATGCCCATGACTTTGGTCTCTTTGCGGGTACTGCCATTCATTCAACGCCTCAGGTGGTGGGTGCCGGGTTTATTCATTCGGAAGAGGCAGGCAACCTGGCGACCGCAGTCAAGCTGGTTCGTAATTGTTTCATTGCACCGCTGGCACTCCTCATTGCCTTGTGGTTTACCCGACAGCAGGTGAAGTCGGAGAAAACCAACATCAACTTTGCCCGCATCTTCCCCTGGTTTCTGTTTGCCTATTTTCTGACCAGTTGGATTGGCACACAGGGGTATGTCACCGATGCACAGTTCAAACAATATCTGGAACCAGCAGGGAAGTTCCTCATTCTGCTGGGCATGGCTGGCGTTGGCTTGAATACCGATCTGGGTTCGCTGCGACGTGTCGGAATTACCCCACTCATCATCGGATTAATCGGAGCGCTGGTGGTGGCGAGTGTCAGTGCAGCGATGATCTACTGGTTTCATCAACACGCTTGAATTCATATCATTCGTAGAGCAGTTCTTTCGCTTGGAAAATCATGCGGGTCGGGTGCCACGGTTTGAGTGTACTCACGCTCACCGTGCCAATTTAACGCATTGTTATTCTTGCGGCTAACTGAGTTGTCATGCTTGGACAGTTCCATGACCTGGTCCCAATTCCTTTACGAAGCAGCATGTTGGCCGTTTGAACGATTTCAACGGCATTTCCTGTCGTGGGTTCTCTGTGTAGTGCTTAGTCTCTGGCTGGTGCACACCACGCTACAGGATGGCGTGGAAGGTCATGCAACCTGTGACTTTGCCGGGCAGTGGATGCATGGCCGGGGCTTCTTTCGTGAAGAAGCTGATCAACTCTACCAGGTGGAAGCGGGCAAACGCTGGCTCAGCGAAGGGTACAAAGACAAATACCTCGAAGATCAGATCAACGATGTGCTCAAAAAAGGTGGGCACAACGATCTCTACGAGAAAGGTATTGCTGGTGCCTTGTACCCGCCAACAGCCAGCGTGGCATTTTCTTATTTTGCTCAATTCACACCTGCTACTGCTCATGCTGTCGCGTTCTTTTTCTACCTCGGCATGTGTTACGGCTCAGGCTGGCTGATCAGCAGAATTACCCAGGGTCGGCTGCAATGGGGCGAAGCCACGCTCTGCATCCTGTTCTTTCCGAATAACTTCATGGGCCTGATGCTGGGCCAGAACCAGGTACTGTCGCTGACCATTCTCTGTGCAGGCTGGTACTGTCACCACCGTCGCTGGCCTTTTGTTGCAGGACTCATTTGGGGGCTGTTTGCATATAAGCCGGTGTTCGCGGTGGCATTGCTCCTGGTGCCGATTGCCTTGCGAAGCCCACGCTGGTTTCTGGGTATGGCACTCAGTGGCATGCTCTGTGTTGCGGGGACATTACCCTATACCAAGGGTCTCGACCCATGGTTTCGCTGGCTGGAGGTGGGAAAGCAGGCCGAGCGATTGTATCAGATTGACCGCAACTGGGTATGGATGAGTCGCGACCTGGTCGGGCTGCCTCGCCGCAAGATGTGGGATGCAGAATCGTTCACCAATGTCTGGCGTTACAACATTGGAGTCTGGCAGCCCGGCTGGTCGTGGTATTACACTGATAGCAAAGGAGAAACCACATTTAGTCCTGGTGTCTGGCTCTTCTGGGGCGATGATTATGATTGGCAAAAACATCAGCGGGTTTACTGGTACGAAAATGAACAGGGCCAGGAAACGGGATACTGGTATCTGACTGTCATCGGCTATGTCCTGCTGGGTTCCGTTGCAGGCTTAACCGTTCTGATTAGCGTGTTTTCCTTCCCTCGACATCGTGATAGTTTCAGCCGAGCCACTGTGGATGGCGTACCAGCTATCTTTGTACTGACCGGCAGCCTGCTCTGTGTCTTCCACTTCATGCACTACGATCTGCTCTCGTTTGCCTTGCCACTGCTTCTGGGATTGGGACAACTCGGCCAATGGCCTTTGCGACGGCGAATTCTTTACATTCTGTTTTATCTCATCTGGCTAGGCAGAACCTGTGCGTTTTATTTTGGAAACGGCATTTTTGCAGTGCCTTGGGAAACTTACCTGTTGCTCATTCTGTGGGGTTGGATGGGCTTTGTTACATGGAAAGAACGCAACATAAATCAACCAGAAAACAAACCTGTTTCAGAAGTTTTGCTGAACCAGAATCAGGATGCACATGAAGTGCTGAATTGAGTCTTGCAACATTCGGTCTGTTTTCTATCGTATCGACGTAGACTTAAATACCCTTCCAGGAGAGTTCAGTATGTCCATGTACATCGGCGAAGCCTTGTGCGGTGAAGGCAATGAAATAGCACACATTGATCTGCTCCTGGGTTCCAAGGATGGTCCCGTAGGCGTGGCATTCGCCAACGCCTTGGCCAACCAGTCTGCAGGCCACAACAATCTGCTGGCCGTTCTGACTCCTAACCTCGTTTGCAAGCCCGCCACCGTGATGATCACCAAGGTCACCATCAAGGGCATGACCCAGGCTGCACAGATGTTTGGCCCTGCTCAAAAAGCAGTTGCCATGGCTATTACCGATTGTGTTGCGGAAGGCGTGCTCCCCAAGGGTACCGCTGATGAACTGGTCTGCGTCTGTGGCGTGTTCATTCACCCGCAAGCAAAAGATAACAAGAAGATTTACCAGTACAACTACGATGCCACCAAGCTGGCGCTCAAACGTGCAGTGAACGTGGAACCGAAGATCGAGGAAATCCTTGCCAAGAAGGATAGCGTCAAGCACCCCATCTTCGAATCATAATCGTAACTGGTTGAAGTGCTTGGAGTTACGAATAATTACATATCCGATTTTCACTCCTGCAGCAATTGCAGGAGTGAAATTCGTGCTGTTTGATGGACTTCCTGCTGGTTGTCCGTATCATTTCTTTCCGGCAAATTATTGCGAATTATGAGCTGAATGCTCGTCAGATATGAGGCTTAGTTATGGCACATAAAAAGGGTCAGGGATCAACACGCAACGGTCGCGATTCCAATCCCCAATACCGTGGTATTAAGGTGTATGGCGGTGCTCGTGTGAGCAACGGCGGCATCATCGTTCGCCAGCGAGGCACACAGTTTCACCCAGGCCGTAATGTAGGCTGTGGCAGTGATTACACGCTCTTCGCACTGGCTGAAGGTACGGTTTACTTCGATCAGAATGGCCGTCGCGTAAACGTCAAGACCGACGAAGTTGCAGTTGCTGGCAAGTAAGCTGGCTTCATTGCATTTGGAAGAGTAGAGTCATGGGTGGCACAGGCCACCCTTTTTTTATCGGTGCAATCATGTTTGTGGATCGTGTTTCATTATTTGTGAAAGGGGGCCATGGCGGACGAGGCAAAGTCAGCTTTTATCGTGCCAAGTATGTCATGAAAGGCCCACCCGATGGTGGCGATGGCGGGCATGGCGGGAATGTCATCATCCGTGCTGTGCCGGGAACCGACAGTCTTGCTGCTGTGTCGAACATCAAACATTGGAAAGCCAAGAACGGCGGCGATGGCGGTGTCAACAACCGTCATGGCTTCCAGGGTGAAGATATGATCATGATCGTTCCACCGGGAACAGTCATACGCGATCGTGATCGGGGCCATGTCATCAAGGATCTCACTGAACCGTTCGAAGAAGTGATCATTGCCAAGGGTGGTTACGGCGGTCGAGGCAACCGTCACTTTGCTACTTCAATCAACCGCTCCCCACGCACGGTAGAACCAGGCCAGGAAGGCGAAGAGCGCTGGATCGTGTTGGAACTGAAACTGATTGCTGATGCCGGGCTGATTGGTATGCCTAACGCAGGCAAATCAACGATGCTGAGCCGATTGTCGCGGGCACAACCCGAAATTGCCGATTATCCGTTTACGACCAAGTTTCCCAACCTGGGTGTGGTGCAGATGGGTTACGAACACGGTTTCGTGCTGGCTGATCTGCCTGGGCTGATTGAGGGTGCTCATACTGGCACTGGGCTAGGGCTTGAATTCCTTCGCCACGTGGAACGTACCAGGGTGCTGATCCACCTCATTGAGCCGTTTCCTGTGGATGAGTCTGATCCTGTTGCCAACTATCGTGCCATCCGTCATGAACTGGAACAGTACAGCAAAGAACTGAGCCAGAAGCCTGAAGTCGTGGCACTCAGCAAGTCTGAACTGACTGAAAGCGAAACGGTTCGCCAGCAATTGGAATCAGCCATCGGCAAGGAAGTGCTGGCAGTCTCTGCAGCAACCGGGCAGGGGCTGTCTACTCTCGTGAGTCAGGTAGTGCAGATACTCAAAGAAACCAAGCCTGAACCGGTAGCGCCAACTCGTGTTACGGTGCCTTTTCCCGATATGCCAGCTGCCCAGATAGGGTCATCCAGTTCATGAAACTGATCGATCTCATTGTGGTAGACGCAGGCAACACTCGTTGCAAGGTGGGGCTGGTGCATGCCGAGCAATTGATGGTGGTGCAGACTTATCCGCTTGCCGAGTGTGATAACGAACCGTGGCGAGACGCCGATTTTCAACACCTGCTTCTGCACCAGGCACGCTGGATCATCTCAGGTTCCAATCCACCGGTGATGAAGCAGCTCGCCCACTGGCTTCTCCGCAACGGGCAAAACTGCACCGTACTGGATGCATCAAGTCATTTGCCACTCACCATCAAAGTGAAGCAGCCTGAACGGGCAGGCCGTGATCGATTGCTCAATGCGCTCGGAGTGCCAACCAGGCCAGCCATCATCATCAGTGCAGGCACTGCCATCACCGTGGATGCAGTGGATACTGATGGTAGTTTTCTGGGCGGTGCCATCTTTCCAGGCCTGCGCTTGATGGCACAAGCCTTGAACGATCATACCGCAGCCCTGCCTTTGATCGATCCCACTCTGCCTGTACCTCCACTGCCTGGAAAATCGACCGAGGAAGCCATGCATGCCGGCATCGTGCAGGCTGCAGCGGGCGGAATCGTAGGCTGCATTACCGAGATGCTCCCCATCATGCAGTCCGATTCATTCAGCATCTACATCACAGGTGGCGATGCAGAATGCCTGATACCCTGGCTGCCCTGGGATGTGGAAATGACACCTCACTTGGCACTACAGGGTCTGATTGTCGCTTCCCAGGCTACGCAGTCATGAACCAGGATGTTGTATGTTGCCTGACCCCGGCAGGGGTATCCGCCCTGGCTGTCGTCGGGTTGCGTGGCCCCTGTGCCTGGCAAAAACTGGCTCCCTTTTTTTCAGGCTCGAAACAAACGCCAGTATTATCTGAGAAGCCACGGCTATACCTCGGCATGCTGCAACGCGACGGATTGGGCGATCAAGTAGTGCTGATGCTCAAAGGTTCGCCCCGTCATCAGGAAATCGAACTGCAACTGCACGGCGGGCCAGGAACCGTAGCATGGTGCCTGCAACTCGCACGGGATTTGGGGTTTCACGAGCTAGACTGGCCTGATTGGGAAGACGATATCCGCTGGAAGTTGTTGCCTGTTTCATTAACCAAAAAAATGGCAAGCATGCTGCTGGATCAAAGTCCACAAGCTTGGAAATCCGCTGTTGCATCTCTTCAAAATAGAATACATAGCAAATCTGAACCAACTCAAACATTACGAAATGAGATCCAGGAACTTCGCAACTGGCATGCATTCGGGCAACATCTCGTAACACCCTGGAAGGTGCTGATTGCCGGGCCACCCAATGTTGGCAAAAGCAGCCTGCTGAATGCACTGATCGGTTACGAACGTGCCATCACTTCTCCAATACCAGGAACCACACGCGATCTGGTTTCAGCCACTATCGCCTGGAAGGGATATCCGATTGAACTTATCGATACTGCCGGCGTGCGGGAAAGTACTGATCAACTGGAACAGGAAGGGATTGCAAGAGCCATCTCCGCAAGTGAAAATGCTGATTTGATTCTCTGGCTCGTTGATCTCAGCCAATCGGAACGGGCACAGCCAAAACAGATACAACCTGATTTCTTCATCGGAACCAAAGCTGATCTGCCTCGTTATTATCCGGACAAGGTCGATTACGAAGTTTCATCTCAAACCGGCATCGGGCTTGATGCACTGCTTCATGCAATCATCAGCAAGCTGATTCCACAGGAACCAGTGCCTGGGCAGGTATTACCGCTAACTCTTGCCCATTTGGAAGAGCTTCGCTGTCTTGACCAGCTTTTGTCAGAATCACAGTCTCTTTAGTTCCAGAACCCTTGCTCCAAAACTCGTTTAGTGCATAGAATCGTGTATTGCTATTGTTGGAGTGTGAATGCCATGCGATTTGCCCTGGCGACGGTTCTGAATCTGTTTCTGATGTCGGCATTATTAGCCACGGACAAAAGCACCGGACAAGTCGTGTTTACTCCACAGGAAGATCAATCCAACATCCCCGAAGCATATCGCCTGGATGCCCATGAATTTCCCTACGAGATGAACCTGAAGAAATCCTTCGACAAGGAAGGCTATCAGCTGTTCGAAGTCCGTTTCCCCTCCGCGGTAACCACGAAGTTTCCTGAAAACAATACCGTCCATTGCCAGTGGTACAAGCCTCTGGGCAATGGCCCGTTTCCCACCGCCGTGGTTCTCGATATTCTGGGAGGCGATCAGTCACTGGCACGGGTTCAGTCAGCCTATCTGGTTCGCAAGGGAATCGCCTGCCTGTTCGTGCAGATGGCCTACTACGGTCCTCGTCGGCCTGCTAACAGCAAAGTGCGTCTGCTGATGCCTGACGTTGATCACTCGCTGGCTGCAGTCCGCCAGACAGTGCTCGATATTCGACGTGCAAGCGCCTGGCTCGCCAGCCGACCTGAAGTGGATAAGCAAAGGCTCGGCGTCATCGGCACGTCGCTTGGTTCCTTCATGGGGACATTGACAGCAGAAATGGAACCACGCTTCAAGAAGGTAGCCATCGTGCTGGGTGGCGGAGGCGTCGTCGATGCCTTCTACGATCACCCTAAAGGTGCAGCCATCCGCCTGCTCTGGGAATCGCTGGGTGGCACCAAGGAAAAGCTGAAAAACCTGATTGCTGTAGCTGACCCGATCACCTGTGCAGCAAATCTGAAGGATCGGCAAGTCATCATGATTGCAGCCAGCAAGGACGAAATTGTTCCACCCTCAGCCTGCAAGAAGATGTGGGAAGCCTTGGGGCAACCCAAAATTGTCTGGTACGACGCCGGCCATTACACCGCGGTCTACTTCATTTATGATGCATTACAGCATGTGATCGCCCACTTCAAAAACTGACACGCAACACTGTGGGACACGTTTCCAACGTGTCATCGGGGATGATTCGCCAGGACATCGCAAGCCGCTGGCACGATACAATCGTGCCCCACGATATTGTGGAACAGGATTCCAATCCTGTTCGCAGTGACAATACGCTGTCACCGCTCGCCGCTGTCAAGATTGGAATCTTGACCCACAACAGAGTGCAAGAAGTCCAAATCGACTGACAGCCCGTGACGCCAGCCAGGGTTGGCCTGCGCGGCGACTTAACGCAATCAACACCGGTCGCAACATACGCCAAGCGATTGCAGATTTCCCCAGGTCGGGTGGCACTGAACTGCTGTACTCGGCAGATCAGTGCGGGACCACAAATGTTCACAGTTAGTGAGACTTGGAAAGAGTGTATTTTTAAAAAAAATAACCCATTTAGCCCCCGGCTCTTTAAGCCGGGGGGGGTCGCGCGATGTTGAATGTTCATCTCGATATCACTCCCTCGCGAACAGATTTCACCACCGCGCGATCCCGCCCCCGGCCTGAAGGGCCGGGGGCTAAATGGGATCACGCCCAACTGTCTCAGATCGTCTCAAATTACCGCAGATACTTTACAACCAACGCTCCGAAAAGTTACGCTGTGGGTTTGTGTACAAACGTCCATGTTGGAGCGTCACCATGCAGACACCGCAGCAAATGAAGGAGAAGATGGCCAAGCAGGCCAAGCTTGGCCTCAGCATCGAAACGTGCAGCCAGGTTCAGGAACTCATTCACCAGATGGCCAAGGAACAGATCGATGCTGCCATCCGGGAATTTCAGCGCGATCTCGGCTTCGAAGCGGCTAAGCTCGACGTCCTGGCCCACCAGATGCAGCAAATCCATCGCATGCATTCCATTGGCGATTCGATGGCCCGTCGACTCAAGGAAGGTGACCTGCCCGCATCGTTCTACAACGCCTATCGTCACGTTGTCAAGGATACGTCAATGTTGCTGCTGCAACTGGATGAGCAACGCATCAAGGAGAACCGCAAGACGTTTATCTCGCCGGAAGATGCCGACGCCAAGCTCGCGGAAGAGCAGCGATGGAACCACGTCCTGTACGCTTCATCGGAAATGAAAATCCGGAATGGCTACTATTACGATCCACGACGCGGCGTGGCGCAGCCTGCACTCGATCTGCCGATGGAGCAGGTCGCTGAA